>JAQTMV010000069.1 GCA_028714175.1 Methylococcales bacterium | reverse complement strand
GGCCAAGCTCCGCGTGTTCTAATCCAGGCTAGCCTGGCAATCGACCGGCTCATTCAGGAGGCTAAATTGGCGAACTGAAAACTTGACTCAATTTTAAAGATCAATCTCACTCAAGGAGCTCTAGTGATATTGAAATACTTAAGACCGCGATTGATAAAGAATTGAAGGCTAAGACGCATAAACACCTGATTGAAGCAGGACAGTTAAAAGCCTGTATTTTGGGGAACCATTTATTTCAGCCTTTACTGTATGCCCAGAAAGGCTGCCCAATCAGCATTGCCCCTGTCTCCCTTAATGAAAGCGAAAAAGATTTTGTGGTTGATCTGATGCAATGGCTGGAAGCGAATGAAGCCAGTTTGCAGGAGAAAAAGACGTCGATATATCTGCTACGCAACAAATCGCGCGGCAGTGGTATTGGTTTTTTTGAGGCAGGTAATTTTTACCCTGACTTTATCCTTTGGGCGGTAACGGGTCAACAGCAGGTAGTTGCCTTTATTGAACCGCACGGTATTTCTCATGAGGGGCCTGAGCATCCAAAGGTGCAGTTCCACAAGGTGATTAAAGATATTGAAGAGCGTCTTAAAGATAAGTACGTTCGGCTGGAGAGTTTTATTGTCACGCCAACTCCGATTGCTGCTGTTATCGATCGTGGTTTGACACGTGATGAATGGGCAGAAAGGCATGTTCTGTTTATGGACAGCTCAGCCTATTTGGAAAAGCTGATGCAAAACCTTATTGCAGGCAATTGAAACATGTTCACCTTCGAAGCCACCAAAACCTGTCTTCGCGGCTTGTAGAAAGAGTTACGATGAGCCTGAACGACCCCAATCTTGGGCTATACAAGGAAGTAAGGGTGATCCGAAGCTGACATTAAACGCTATTATTGTGTCCGGCACTCCGTTCAACCTAAAACTGCGGTTTTTAGGGTTATAGCCGCTTCAAGTTAACCAAAAGTTGAGCCGTTCCAGCCCCAGAACTCAGCCGGACAGTTGCTGAATTCGATATAAATACGTTCGGGTGTCAACGGCAAAATACCCGTTAACAATTTGCTTATCGATGCGGACAGAGACTTTGCCTGCGTAGCGCTTAATCCGATGCTTTTACATTCCAGATAAGCCAGAGGTTGATTGCTACCGCCGAACATCATGGCTTTACCGCCAGCCAGTTCCACCATCACATAGCGTTCCGGCTTGCCGGTCTCTTTGGCGAGTAGCTGCGAAAGTCCACTGAGCAAAGGTTCGGATTGGCTTTGATCGATGGCAACGTTGGTGCTGAGTTTTAAGAAAGGCATGATGTGTTCCTCAAAATGAAGTTAATATTACGCTGGAAAGTCTCAGAAAGGCGGATTGTCTGATTGTAAATCCGCCTACCAGGCGCTATGAAGCTAGCGCCTGAATTTCCTGTTGCCACGTGGCCACTTCCACCACCTGATGTTTCTGGCGTGCTTGCTCAACAATCAATTCCAGTTTTTCGGCAACGCTATCTTCCAGCCAATCGGTTCCGCACAAATCGCAGACTTGAGCGGGTACATCGCGGACAACGACAATACCAAAACCCAATTCAACGGTAAAAGTTGTCGTACCGGGTTGTTTATGACCACCGTGACATACGGGGCAAAGAGATTGCTGTTCTTTCATAATAATCTCCGCGTAATTAAATCGGCTTCAAAATGGATTAAATTGGGACGGTAAGCAGTAATTACATGGCATAGCTGAGATACGGCGACATAAGCAACAACTGCATGTAGTGGTTCAGGCTCTGGCGTGGCAAGTAATACGCTGGGAATCGGACAATCGTCAGGATAATATTCAATGATGCTACCTTGTAAGATGGCCTGTTTGACTTGAGTTCGACTAATCCCGCGTTCCATCATACGTTCAAAGGCATGTTTTTTCCATAGTATGCGCCCAGCATTAACGGCATTACAAATATCGGTGAACATTGTAGTGGGTAGCGTCATAAAACTTCTGTTTTCATGATTGATAGAAGAACCAAGTCAGCGGGTAACGATAAAGATGTTGCCCGTAAAAGACTGCCGCTAGGTCTTTCATGGCTGGAGAACGGAAAATTTGGGCTTTTGTTCGAACTGCGAAGGTAATTCATTTTTGACTTGTTGCCAGTCTAATACTTCGATGTTCTCAGCCAGAAATTTTTGTTCTGTTTCTTTGAGTTTTGTTTCATGCCAAGCCAGAGTAGGTAAACTGTTTTCGTCACCTACCAAGTCACCCCAAATCGCTTCTATAATCTTAAGTTTTTCGGCGGCGGATAAGTTATGAAGTTCGGTTATGTTCATAATGAAAATGCCTATCGTGCTGATTGATTAAGTTGAAATGTTGGGCAACGATAAAGCCGTTGTCCAACCGACTGATTGCCTAACGGTGAATCCATCTAACAGCTTTCGATTGCATCAGTCGCCCGAAAGGACGTGAAGCTCATCCCCCTTGACGTGCAGCCAACCAACGTTGGATACAAGGAGGTCTACTGCATCTTCACGTGACTTCTTGCCAGCAAGGACAAGCTTGAGCAGACTCAACAGATCAATCGTTCTCATCATGAGTATGTTCATGCGGACGGCATGAACAACCTGCTCTGCCGCAATCTCTTGTTCCTTCTCCTGAATCGAGCGTGCACTTTTTATGTTGGTATTTGCGATAAGTAATGCGGGAAACTTGTTGTCAAATCCTGACCGTTCGCGATGCGAGTCGGTTTGGTTGATGTTTTCGCGTTTTATACCACGATTTATCCCTTTTACCTCGCAGACGCAGATAACATTACCATCTTGATCCAAGAGCTTGATATCTTCGCGGAAGTCGTCAACGGGGTCGACTATGATGCCCAAGCCAACCTCAAATATCCGACATACGTCTGCAACTAACTCAGGCCCAGAATGGCAAAGGACCGCCTTGTATTGATCAAATTCTTGCAACTTTGAGTTGATGCCAGCGATCTTATCTTCAAGCATAGAACGCTCACCCATTAAACCAGCTTCCTCAGAGAACTTGAACGATGTTATCCAGTCTGGAAGCTGTTGATGAAGCTTGTTATGGCAGGAAATCAGCGCATCGACTAACAGCTCGAAGTACTCCTTGAGAGCTTCCGGTGTATTATCGGGCACAAGAGATGGGATGAAATACTCCAAGCGATCAATGACAAGGCCTACGGACGCGCTCTGTACCTCGGCAACAACTCGAAGGTCAATTGAGTCATTGTGATACTTAAAGTAGCTACTAGCCGCACCATAGATCTCTAGAAATCGTTTGAATTCATCCACTTTGTGGGTGACATGAGCTATGCGCTTCTGGAAATTTTCTCGATAGAGATGTGGGTAATTGAGGTGGTACTTCGCGAGATCAGTCCCCTTGTAGTCTCGTCCTTTTTCGTGGTCGATGAAAGGGTCGGTTAATAGAAAGCAAAGAAAGCCTCCTTGACCCAATAGCAAAGCGGCTTCCTTCTTGCGCTTGTCAAGCTCATCGGCGTCGTAAGTATGGGTCAAATAGGATTCCATATAGCTGTTTTTAAGTTCGAACCGCTCAAAGACACCCTGGAAGACCAAGACTCCATCGAATTCATTGAAGCGGCGGGCAGTTCCATACTTTTCGAAGAAAATCGAAAAGTTTCGAAGGCGAAGCGGCTCTGGCGGTGCAAGCAAACCCTTTTTCTCTAGTCCAAAGACTAGAACGTTGTATTGGCGCTGAACTTCGTCAAATTCGTACATCGGTCGCCTTAGTGAGTGTGATTTCTAATATGATATATACGACATTGATTGTTTTGTAAAAAACCTAATTTGTCGTATATACCTCATAAATTCATCGTGTGATTATTTTGATTGAGCTAAGTCTACAATAATAGGACATAGCGGCCAAACAAATACGAAACTATCACCTTGCCCAAAAATGAATAATAAATCAGGTGCAACACAGCAATGTACGACTGCCCTTGACCAGCAAGTAACCCGCAGGAAGCAACGCGGTATGCCGAAGAGTTCATAACACGATTTCCCGTATTCCGTGTTGCTCCATACAGGCTACCATCCATGGCATTGTATACTCGCATCCCGGCAGATATGACAGGATAAATGAATCTGACAAAGCAGAATTAACATTCGATCAAATTAACCGCCAAACCGCCGCGTGAGGTTTCCTTATATTTGGTTTTCATATCGGCGCCCGTTTCACGCATGGTTTTGATGACCTTGTCCAGCGATACAAAATGCGTTCCGTCGCCGCGCAAGGCGATACGCGCGGCGTTGATGGCTTTTACCGAGCCCATCGCGTTGCGCTCGATACAGGGCACCTGAACCAGGCCGCCCACCGGATCGCAGGTCAGGCCCAGATTATGTTCCATGCCGATTTCGGCGGCATTCTCGACTTGTTGCGGCGTACCGCCCAACACTTCCGCTAATGCTCCTGCCGCCATTGAACAGGCTACGCCGACTTCGCCCTGACAGCCGACTTCGGCGCCGGAAAGTGAAGCGTTTTCCTTATAAAGGATAGCAATCGCAGCGGCCGTCAATAAAAACCGGATAACGCCCTCTTCATTGGCGCCTTCACAGAATCGCCAGTAGTAATGCAAAACCGCCGGTATGATGCCCGCCGCACCGTTGGTCGGCGCGGTCACCACTCTGCCGCCTGCGGCGTTTTCCTCGCTGACTGCCAGCGCAAACAGATTGACCCAATCCAGCGTCCCTACCGGAACACCCGGTGTTTGATGGGGAATTGCACCGGTCAACTGCTGGTAAAGATTTGCAGCACGGCGTTTAATCTTCATGCCGCCCGGTAAGGTGCCTTCCTGATGCATCCCCCTTTCGACGCAAGCCTGCATAACCTGCCAAATAGTGAGCAGGTTTTTCCGGATATCCTGTTCTCCCAGCCAGGCTTTTTCGTTGTTGTACATCAAAGCGCTGATCGGCTTATTATGCGTGGCGCAGAGTTTTAGCAACGCTTCCGCGGATTTAAACGGATACGGTAAACAGGTATCGTCATCCGTCAAACGGTCGGCCGCCGCTGTGGCTCCCGTTACGACGAAGCCGCCGCCGACAGAGTAATAATCTTTTTGCAACAGTTCGGTCCCTGAGTTATCGAAAACTGTAAAACGCATGCCGTTTGAATGATAAGGCAAGACCTTGCGCTGGAACAACAAATCGCCTTTTTCATCGAAACGGACCGGCCATTGCTTTAACAAATTAATCTGTCCTAATTGCCTGATAGTTTCCAGTCTAGTGGGAATAATTGAAGGATCGATCAGATCCGGCGCCTCGCCTTCGAGCCCCAGCATGACGGCTTTATTCGTGCCGTGCCCTTTACCCGTCGCACCCAAAGAACCGAATAATTCTATCGATATGCGGTCGATTTTGCCGATGAGTCCTAATTGCTCCAGTTTTACGGCAAATTCCATCGCAGCACGCATCGGACCTACGGTATGAGAACTGGACGGACCAATGCCTATTTTAAAAATCTCGAATACACTGATAGCCATAAGTCGAATCCCGTTTGATACAAAGCATATAGGTATTGTAGTCCGAAACTAATCAAAGTGCCTGATGTTGAATCAACTATTGATCGCTGAAATAATGAACGCCTGACAGCCTAAAGTTCATCGCGCTGTCTGAAGGCCATACCTGATCGGGGGGCTTTTATTTCTGCCCTCTTCGCGTGGCATCACCAGGTACTTTAAGTTCCGAAAAATAATCGCTACATTCTTTTTCGCGGCCCCGGACTACCCGCCGGCCGGTTGCAGCGCCTCGCGTTTCAGTGACAACGGTATGCTGTCCTTCGTGGTGCCGGTCATCGTAGAAAAAAATCACTACCCAGTCTTTCACGCGATCCAGCTGGTGAGCGCGCGCGGTATTCGAATATAAGGCGGTAAAATGCCAGCCCTGCTTCGTCGTATGCATAATGGGCAGCCAGGCTTCGCCGCTCGGGTTGAAACGCTTCGGCGCTATGGTCGGCAGTTCGCCGGCCTCCGCTTTTTTGCGATACTGTTCATCTATTTTCAACAATAAACCGACCGGCGGCTCTGCAATTTTTTGTTGCGGTTCGAAACGCGGCCTGCGAAAACCCAAGACATGGGCAAGCCAGGATTGCACAAGTTCGATTTTTTTCGTGCTGAAGCCGGGGACTTTTTTTAGGCGGCCGTTATGCGCCGCCAGTTCCAGAGCTTCCAGGGTATCGATATGCAGTGTTTCAATGATCCGGTGCGCCGACCTAGGGCCGATTCCCGGAATTTGCTCGAATAACGCGATGGGATCATGCCCTGTCTGTAAGCTTTCCAAACGGCTCATGCGTCCGGTCATCACAAGTTCGTTTATCGATCTGGCGATACCCTCGCCGATTCCCGGAAGTTCCAGCAAAGCGGAAAAACCCTCGTTCTTCAGCAAATCCTCGACAGGTTCGGCCATTTTCTCGATCGTTTTGGCCGCGCTCAGATAAGCGTTAACCCGGAACGGGTTGGCCTTCTGCTCCTCCAGCAAGGTAGCGATTTCGCGTAATTTCGAAGCAATATCTTTATTTATTACCATAATGCACCAATGACCCGGGATTTATTGGAAAGGGTTGAGCTTTAGACTATCACTTATCTGCGCTTTGGAGCAGTAACAGCGCATCTTCTATCTGCCGGCGGGTTACATTGACGCCATGCCGCTGTTTGAATAACCGTTGCAGCAGCATCAAATCTGGATCATCAAGCTGCATTTTCGCAATCATGCTTGACATATCCTCATTGACCGCCCAGGGATATATAAGCCATCGCCATTCGCTAACCACCTCGGCATAAAAGCCGGGTATGAAAGTGGAAACTGTTTTGAGGTGTAAGACCGCTGTACGAATTTCGTTCACGGTGCCACATTGCCCAATATGCTCGGCGCCAATTGCAAAAGTATCGCCGCTATCGCAGACATCGTCCAATAGCAGGACGTTTCGCCCGTTAATATCGGCGTTTAAAGGATATTTTACAAAGGCCTCCTGCTGCTTGTAAGCACCTTGATAATGCTCTATTTTGAAGCTGGCCAGATCATAGATACCAAGCATATCCGACAGAATCCGTCCCGGCACATAACCGCCCCGGGCTATGGCGACGATTATATCAATCCGGAAATTGGCCTTGCGCAACTGACCGGCCAGTTGGCGGCATAAACTATAAATCTCGCCCCAGGTAATCAACCTACAGGGCAATTCTTCTTGCATCATAAAGCCTCGGGATGAATAAGTAATGGTAAAGGTAAACGATACTGAGCTTTACATTTCCGGCAGCAACACTAACACTTGTTTGGCGATAAATAGTCTTCCGAGCAGGCGAGAAGGGATCATTATATGGCTTATCACGAGGTTAAGCCAAATAGGGTAAACATCGTGTACCATTTCACAACACCACCCAAAAAAGGTACGCGATGCGTTCCCTTGGCTTATCAAGGATTTTATCGAATAAAAAACAAGGCTGAGGCCGTTCATGTATGAATCTCTCCATTGTTGCGCTCGGTCTTGCTGAGCTTGCCTTTTTGTCCTTTGCCGGAGGGCGGACGTTCCGGACCTTTGTTCCTGCCGAACATGATCCCCCCGGATCGGTTTGGGAAGGTGTGCAAAATGTCCCGTTCTGGTGCTGGTGCTGGTGGGCGGTCGCGCTCGTCGGTCTGCAAGTCTGCATTATCGGGCTGAACATCCTTTCTTGCTTAATAAATAAGCAAAAGCCGTAACCAGGAATGCATTTAAACAAACGACACTAAAGTCCCATAGGATTTTGCGAAAATCCACAGCCGACACGGCTTTGCGCCAATCATCAACATCCCAATTTTTGTCCGGCATCCAGAGCGGATTTTTGGGAACTGCTAAGCCCATCGAGTCGACCATTCTCTGGTCCGAAAAATAGAATTCCCCCGGCCAGTTGAAATGCTGCCAGATCACCTCAGCAAATCTGCAAAACAGCTCGATTGTTGTTCATCTTTTATTGACAGCATTTCACCTCTAGCGCATCATTCTGAAACTAGCTATTTCAACCGGAGAAAAAAGCGATGAGCATCCAATTGACCGACCACCAGATCAATGTATTCAAGACGAAGCTGAACGATCGTTTCATGGCGCTGCGACGGGAAATCAGCGCTGAATTACTGCGCGCCGACGAGGAACAATACGGCGATCTGGCCGGACAAGTACACGACACGGGCGAGGTTGCACTGGCCGACCTGCTGGTGGACATCGAACTGGCCTCCATCGACCGCCACGTCCAGGAAATCCGCGACATCGACGCCGCCTTGATGCGCATCGCCACAGGCAGCTACGGTGAATGCTGTGACTGCCAGGAGCCCATCGTTACAGAGCGCCTGGAGGCCTATCCCACCGCCCGGCGTTGCATCGCCTGCCAAGAAGCTCATGACCGCACCTTTGCTCACGGCGGGCAGCCGACGTTGTGATGGCAGATAGCTGCAATTAGAAAGAATAGAGAAGAATGTGGTCAGGTCATGCAATCACGCATACTGGCCTAGTACAGCGCTTAACCGAATTAGCCTTCAACTCTGTTATTTTTGACTTACTCTACAAAACTTTTACCTATATTCAAGAGTTTGATAAAACGTACATTTTATCAAACTGTAATGTTCCAGCTGTTTTCGAGCTAAAATATGTACTTTATCAGTACAGAAAAACCGGTTGCGCAATTCAACGTATTGAATTCGTGGATTAAATTGAGCATTTCTAACTTATTGAGACTAGCTAAAAAGAGTTAAGGGAGTGTGCCATGGTGATTAATAAGCCCTATCTATTATTTCTGGGCGACGCTTCGGATCAACTGGCGGCGAAGACTGCCGAAGGCGTAGCGTATTGGCGCCGCAGTGATTGTGTCGGTCAAATGAGATTGCCTGGCTGCAACGCCAATCTTCATCTTCCGGACTTGACCATTGCCGAAGCGTCGAAGCAAGGTGCCCTTACCCTGCTTATTGGTGTAGCCAATCGCGGCGGCCGCTTGTCCGAACTATGGCTGCCGTATTTAAGGGAAGCGTTGGAAACAGGCATGGATATCGCCAACGGTTTGCACAACCGGCTTGCCGACGTCCATGAACTGGCAGAACTGGCGGCGAACAATGGCCGCAATCTGTTTGACCTCCGCCATACGAGCGTGACATTCGATGTGGCCAATGGCAAAAAGCGTACGGGGAAACGGCTACTAACCGTTGGCACGGATTGTTCCGTAGGTAAAATGTATGTTTCTTTGGCCATAGAACAGGAGATGAAGCGACGTGGGATCAGGACAAGTTTTTGCGCAACGGGTCAAACCGGGATATTAATCGCAGGCGGAGGGATCTCCGTCGATGCAGTTACAGCCGATTTTATTTCCGGGGCCGTTGAGGCTTTGAGCCCCGACCAGGAACCCGATCACTGGGATGTTATCGAAGGCCAGGGTTCACTCTTCCATCCGTCCTTTGCCGGTGTCAGCCTGGGGTTGTTACATGGCGCTCAACCGGATGTGCTGGTTATGTGCCACGAACCGACCCGCAAACATATGCGGGGTTTACCCGAATACCCTGTGCCCAGTATTGAAAATTGCATTACCGCTAATGAAGCCGCCGCCCGTTTGACTAATCCCAATGCTACCTGCATCGGCATCAGCCTTAATACGGCCGCTCTTGATGAAGCCGATGCTCGAGACCTACTTGCAGAGACTGAGGCTAGAATCGGTTTACCTTGCGTCGATGCCATACGTACCGGTGTGTCTCGTCTTGTCGATTGCATCCCGATTTGAACCATGCGCCGGGTAACTTCAAGCGTCGAGACTTGGCCGATTCGTGGTGTTTTCCGCATCTCACGAGGAAGCCAAACCGAAATTGTTGTGGTGACGGTCGAAATTCGTGAAGGGTCATTTATCGGGCGTGGCGAGTGCCGTCCCTATGCCCGCTACGGAGAAACGCCAGAGAGCGTAATGGCCGCCATAGACGCTATCCGTCAGGACTTGCAGGAAGGACTGGAACACAACGAGCTAAGCAATTACCTTGCACCCGGCGCGGCCCGCAATGCGATAGACTGCGCCCTATGGGATCTCACCGCCAAAAGAGTGGGTCAACCCGTGTGGAAATTGGCGGGGTTGCAGCGCCCGCAACCGCTGATAACAGCCTATACCCTCAGTGTGGATTCCCCGGAGAACCTGGCCGCAACTGCCGGAAGCCAGAAGTGGCGGCCTTTACTCAAGCTGAAACTGGCAGGGCAGAATGATTTGCAATGCGTTGCCTCAGTTCGCGCCAACGCGCCGGCTTCCAGGCTTATTATCGATGCTAATGAAGCGTGGAGTCAGCGCGATTATGAAGATTTAACGCCAGAGCTGGTTCGTCTCGGCGTGGAAATGCTGGAACAACCCTTTCCTGCGGGCTCCGACGCTGGTTTGGCCTCGTTGCCAAAACTATTGCCGGTTTGTGCCGATGAGTCCTGTCACGATAGCAAAAGCCTTGACCGGTTACTCGGTCTTTACGATGTTGTTAACATAAAGCTTGATAAGACGGGTGGATTAACTGAAGCCCTGCAAATGAAAACGTTGGCCAGGCAACGCGGCTTTGAGGTAATGGTCGGATGCATGGTGGGAACATCGTTGGCGATGGCTCCCGCTATTTTTCTTGCGCAAGGTAGCCGTTACGTGGATTTGGATGGGCCTCTGTTGTTGGCTAAAGACCGTCAGCCGGGATTACGCTTTGCGGGTAGCCAGATATTTCCTCCGGATGGGACGCTTTGGGGAGGGCATTGTTGAACAAATCAAAAAATGTCTATAGCTTCTCCATTTTTCGTATTTACTAAATTTTGACGAATAAATGCAGGCTCAGACAGATCATTCTGTTCCGAGCTGACAAGCTGTGATGCATGCTTCAGTTGTTTGCTGTGGCAGGGTTCGCGCTTTCAGTGTATAGCAGATTTGGTCCGGAATATACCCCTTTGGCTTTTGTAGGATTCCAGCGGTCAAAGCTTTTTTATTGTCAGAAACAGTACGTTAAAATTTCTATTCATCGCTATCGTAACCAATGATTTATGGAGGTAAACCATGAACAATCCATCAACTACCGAGTACCTGTCGGCCCACGAGTTTTTCTCCGAATTCAGCGATGATGTCCTGAAATTCCTGTGCGAGAGTTCGAGCACGCGCGAGATCAAAAAAGGGGAGATCCTGTTTCGACAGGGCGAAAATGCGGACAAGTTCTATGTAGTCCGCAGTGGGCGCGTCTCCATACAAATACCGGCGATAATGGGCCCGGTACTGGAGATCCAGACTCTGGGCAAAGACCAGGTGCTGGGATGGTCTTGGCTGATATCACCCTATAAATGGAATTTTCAAACCAGAGCCGAAGAGGACTCGGAATTGCTCCAGTTTGACGGGACCGCCATACTGGCACGATGCGAGCAGGATCCGCAATTCGGCTACGAGCTGTTAAAGAAATTTGCAGGATTGATGTCGGAGCGTCTCAATGCGGCGCGCCAAAAGATGATGGATGAATGGAACCCGGCCGGGTTTGCCTAGTACTCAGTCAGGATTGTTATGTCGGTAGATAGTTCCCTGTTAGGGGGGCAAACAAATTTTAGGTTAGAGTTTTAACTTTATGGGTATTTTTTCATTTAAGAAAAGCGGAGTTGTATGATTTGATTAAGGTTTGTTAGTAACCTTCATAAACTACCCATACCAAGACTAATTTGTTAGCCGCAAAATCTGTGCTGTCGTTAACTGAGAAAGGAATATGAATATAAATCGACGCGCTTTCATCGCTATAGGTGCATTTACTTTTTGTGGACTAAGCTCTGGATGTAACTCAATACTTCTCAAAGATCGTCATTATATGGAAAAAGTATCGTCGATACTAATAACCAAGGACGAAAAGAAGTTGGTAATTATGACTAATAACTATCACTACATATTTGATGCTCCACATACTATAGCAATCACGTTGCGATCTAAATTCCACAAGAATGTCTTCGGAGAATTTGGCGAATTTCACGTTAATTCTTCTGGAGAAATCATAGGAGAATACGTGCTTAGACTAGGTAAATATACTAGCCACCAAGAGCAGCATGATGCATTAGCTGCTGGTTATAGGCGACATATCGATGGTTCAATGTCAATTGAAGGAGAATTAAAAGGTCAACGGTATAGTTCTTATGGCATCCAAGCAAACACTGATGCACAGAGGTTGAACCGCACATACATGATGTCCGTGGTGGAAGAACCTTCAAAATTAACGGAATCCTCAAAAGCTCTGTTAACACCCCTCTACCAAGGGGCCGGAGGGGTCCTGTCATTCTTGGCCTTTGTAACCACTGGAGGCCTAAACTCAACAGTAGCAATCTCTCTGGAAGTGATCCACATATGGCTTTATTTTTTTAGATAAAAACATACTGGTCTAAAGTCATAGATTAATAAACCTATAAATTCAACGCAATCCAAGGTGGATGACTGGGGTATTTTTTGCGAGTTACCTAATGCCTATTCCAAGGCAAATCAGAAATAAAAATTCCTGTAATAATCTAAAAAAAAGATATTGTTATCTAATAATATCGTTTTTTAACAAAAGCATTTTAATTTAATCTGTATACCAATGGCAGCGGAATAGGCTAATCAGCAAAACTAAATTAACCGTTGTCATCATACAGGAGAGCATGATGAGTCGAGTTTATAATTTTGGACCCGGCCCGGCAACGGTGCCGGAATCAGTTTTGAATAAGGCACGGGAGGAATTGCCGGAATGGCATTCCAGCGGCATGTCGGTGATAGAAATGAGTCACCGGGGCAAGGATTTCGCCGGCATCGCCGAACAAGCAGAGGCTGTTCTACGAGAACTCCTGGAGATTCCAGCGTCATACCGGGTGCTGTATTTGCAGGGCGGCGCTACCGGACAGTTTGCGGCAGTGCCTTTGAATCTGAAGCGTGACAAATGAATGTGAGCCGGTTCGGGGTAATTTATGTCGGTGCGCAAAAGAATCTGGGGCCTGCCGGCATCACGATAGTGATTGTACGCGAAGATCTTATCGGGCATGCCCATCCATTTACACCGTCGATTCTTGATTACAAATTGCAAGCAGATAATGGCTCAATGCTCAATACGCCTCCCACCTACAATTGGTATCTGCTTGGGCTGGTGCTGGAATGGTTAAAGGAACAGGGCGGAATAGCGGCTATTGAAGCGCGCAATAGCCGCAAGGCTGACAAGCTGTATGCGGCTATCGATGGGTCTTCGTTTTATTCAAATCCGGTTGCTCCAACCGTCCGGTCACGTATGAATGTGCCGTTTCTTCTGGCAAAACCTGATCTTGAACAACCCTTTTTAGCTCAGGCGAAATGGCAAGGCTTGGTGAACCTGGAAGGTCATCGTTCGGTGGGTGGCCTGCGTGCCAGCCTCTATAACGCAATGACCGAAGAAGGTGTGGATGCGTTGGTTGCATTCATGCACGAATTTGAACGAAAACAAGGCTAAACAGATGTTTACTATTTTGACCTATAACAATATATCGCGGGCTGGACTGGACAGGTTTCCAAGCTATGGTTACCGATTTGCATCGCAAATTGAAAATCCCGATGCCATTTTGCTGCGTTCCTTCGACCTGCATAATAAGCCGATTCCCGAATCGCTGAAGGCCGTCGGCCGCGCAGGAGCGGGTGTCAATAATATTCCGGTAGCGGACTATACGAAGCGTGGTATTCCGGTATTCAATGCGCCCGGTGCCAATTCAAACGCCGTTGCAGAACTGGCTATTGCAGGCATGCTGCTGGCATCCCGAAACATTCCTGCGGCGTTAAATTTTGTCAAGACCCTTGACGGCGATGACGAGAGTATCAACAGCCAAATAGAACTGGAACGCATACGTTCTATTGATGGCGTATTATCTGTCCGCGTAATCTGATTTTATAGCTATTGAATCAATTCGATAAGACGTCAGGATTTAGTAAAAATTTCTTATCAAGAATAAGATAGACCGGTTTACACGCTTGACAAAATATAGCCTGTAAAGTACTTTAAACTAAAAATCGCAAGCTGACCGGACAACCGGAAGCCAGTGAGCCCGAAGGGGCCGCTGGCTTTTTTTTGGCCAAAATTTGGCCGCAGCAATCAGTTTAGCGATAAAACACAGGAGACTGTAATGCCACATTGGTACGAAGACAATTCCCACTCGATAGGAAAAACACCACTGGTGCGGCTCAATCGCATCACCGATGGTGCGCCAGCCACGATACTGGCAAAAATTGAAGGCCGTAACCCCGCTTATTCGGTTAAATGCCGGATTGGTGCCGCGATGATCTGGGATGCCGAGCAACGTGGATTGCTCCGTCCCGGCACGGAAATCGTTGAGCCCACCAGCGGCAATACCGGTATTGCACTGGCATTTGTTGCAGCGGCGCGGGGCACGCCATTGACGTTAACAATGCCGGAAACCATGAGTCTGGAACGTCGCAAATTGCTGATTGCCTATGGCGCCAAACTGGTCTTGACTGAAGGCGCCAAAGGCATGAGTGGCGCCATCGCAAAGGCCGAAGAAATTACTGCATCCGATCCTGATCGTTATGTATTGCTGCAGCAGTTTAAAAATCCGGCAAACCCTGCTATCCATGAGCAGACCACGGGGCCTGAAATCTGGAACGATACCGATGGTGCAATCGATATTCTGGTATCAGGCGTTGGCACCGGCGGGACGATTACCGGCGTTTCCCGTTATATCAAACAGAGACAAGGCAAGGCTATTGTTTCAATTGCCGTAGAACCCGCTGCGAGCCCGGTACTCACTCAGTATCGCGCGGGTGAGCCAATTAATCCTGGACCGCATAAAATTCAAGGCATAGGCGCGGGTTTTGTCCCGGATGTGCTTGATCTCGCCCTGGTTGATGAAATCGAGCAGGTCAGTAACGAAGAAGCCATCGAATACGCGCGCCGTCTTGCCAGGGAAGAAGGCATTCTTTCCGGCATTTCCTGCGGCGCAGCCGTCGCCGTGGCGGTACAGGTTGCCAAACGACCTGAAAATGCAGGTCTTACCATCGTCGTTGTATTGCCTGATTCCGGTGAACGTTATTTAAGTTCAGCTCTGTTCGAAGGTCTTTACGATGCCAGTGGTATTGCGTCATGACCGGTATTACCGGTATTACCCCGCTAAACGGCAAATATGATTGGGGTATCGATGATCTCGTTGCGCAATTGCGTGATCTGCGCGTGCAATCGCTGGACACTCGAAACCGGCGCGATAAACCACCCAAACTGCCATCCCGAAAGGAGCTACAGGTGATTCTGGACGGTCTGGGTGCAGTGCTGTTTCCAAATCGTCTGGGGCTGCCCGATCTGAATGACGAAGGTATCGATTACTTTGTGGGTCATACCCTCGAAACCTTGCTGCGCAAGATTTATAAGCAAATCAGCCGCGAACTTCGGTTTATTTCCGAACAACAAGGTGTTGATGATGCAGATCATGAGCAGGCTATTATCATTGCCCGCCAGTTTGCCGCACAGTTGCCTGCGGTAAGAAGGTTACTCGATAGCGATATTCAAGCCGCATTCGAAGGCGACCCTGCAGCAACAAGCCCTGACGAAGTGCTGGTTTGTTATCCGGGCATTACCGCCATCATTCATCATCGGCTTGCGCATATTCTTTATCAGCTGGGCGCGCCGCTGGTTGCTCGTGTTATTTCCGAGATTGCTCACTCCGCCACGGGAATTGATATTCATCCCGGCGCGCAAATCGGCGAAAGCTTTTTTATCGACCACGGCACCGGCGTGGTCATAGGCGAAACATCAGTCATCGGGCGGCATGTTCGTCTGTATCAAGCCGTTACACTGGGCGCCAAACGTTTCCAAAAAGATGATAACGGTATTCTTGTCAAAGGCATTGCACGACATCCTATCGTTGAAGATGATGTCGTCATTTATGCGGGCGCTACGATTCTGGGTCGCATCACCATTGGTCGCGGCTCGACGATCGGCGGTAACGTCTGGCTTACCCATAGCGTACCCCCTGACAGCAATATCACTCAGGCGCATGTACGCAGCGAATTGTTCCATGGCGGAGCCGGAATATGAAGTTTTTCGATTCTCCGGGCTTTTAACTGAGAGTATACGAACCGGAAGCTCCAGCTTCCAAATACCGGAAGCTGGAGCTTCCAAAACTATTAGTTTCCGATCTGGAGATTGGAAATAAACCGAGTCTAATTTCACCAATCACAAGAGGAAAAAATCATGACCGAAGATATCCATCAAGGCCAATCACATACTGCGTTAGGCGATGTCGCCGCGCGTACCCTGGCGAATGCCACCAAAACCGTCCCCATGCTGTCAACCATCACCCCCCGGTGGCTGGTTCACCTGCTGCCCTGGACGCCCCTTGAGGCAGGTATTTATCGAGTTAACAAAGTTGATAATGAAGCCGATCTGCTGGTTGATACCTCCAGTCTCGATGAAAAAGAACTGCCGCAAACGTTTGCCGATTACCAGGAATGGGGTCGTGAGTATCGCTTGAATGCAGTCAATACCGTACTCGACGTGCATACGCGTATCGCCGATTTGTATAGCAGCCCGCATAACCAGATTCATGAACAGCTGCGTTTGACTATCGAAACCATTAAAGAACGCCAGGAAAGCGAACTGATTAACAATGCAGAATACGGCTTGCTCAATAACGTAGCGCCTTCGCAGGTAGTGCAGCCGGTTAAAGGTGGCACCGGCGCGCCCACGCCCGATGATCTGGATGAATTAATATCCCGCGTCTGGAAAGAACCTGCCTTTTTCCTGGCGCATCCCAAGACCATTGCAGCATTCGGACGTGAAGCCACCTACCGTGGTGTACCACCCGTTATAACCACTCTGTTCGGTTCACAGTTTTTGACCTGGCGCGGACTGCCGTTGATCCCAACTGACAAGATCAAAATTACCGATGGTAAAAGCAAAATTTTGCTGTTACGCACTGGTGAAAGCCGTCAAGGCGTGGTAGGTCTTTATCAGCCTAACCTGACCGGCGAACTTAGCCTGGGTCTTTCAGTCCGTTTTATGGGCATCAATCACAAAGCGATCGCCTCTTATCTCATCTCGCTGTATTCCTCGCTGGCGGTGCTGACTGATGATGCGCTCGGGGTGCTCGAGAATGTCGAAGTGGGCAAATATCATGAATACAAGTGAATTTGATAAATCCAGTCATGCGCAACACCGTTTTACTGAGAATTCAGGTATCGAATCACTGCCCGATTTAGATGATCTGACAAAACTTGCCAATGAGCTATTTTCGGCTTTGCCCGGCGATGGTTCGAGACTTGGCACTGCCTCTTCGGCAGTACCGGGCGGCTATTCTTCTCCCTTGGCTGGCCTTGATAAATCCGGGGTAGCAGGTATTACTCCACAAGGTTTTGGTGTGCCCGGGGAATCGCAGTTGCGGCAGTTGTTCGCGCCGCGTAGTAAGCTGTCTTTCGAGAGCGTTGCTGACAGTCTTGATACCGGCTCAGTTTTTGGCAGTCCGCCTTCAACAACGGCACTCGATTTGACATCGCCGTTGCCAGGTCTGGACCAGGCCGTGCTGGCGGGTGCTTTACCGCATGACGCTGGACTGCCTGATGAAGCTGAATTGCAAAAACTGCTGGTTTCGCGTCCGCCTTCCGGAAGCCACCTTCCCGGAAGTGCTGATGCCAGTTCAATTCCTGCCCTTCCGACTTCGGTGGCGGCACACGAATTGACAGCTGAATCCCTGGCAGAAAGTGACAATTCAGTGGAAGCGGGTATTTCACCGCAGGTATATGAGGTAGAATTGCAAAAACTTTTTGCTATAAATTCAGCGGCTACCGGGAGAATTCCGAAAAGCGCGGGGGCTGCGGGCAAGCCTATTTCCGGCATTCCCACTACGACGGCGACGCCCGGTTTGACAGGATCACTGACCGATCTGGACCCTTCATTGCTAGCTGGTCTTTCACCCGAGGTCTATGGTCTGCCGGGCGAAGCTGAATTGCATAAGCTGTTCGCTCCGTTTTCTGCGCCTTCCGGAAATATTCCAATCAGTACCGGATCGAGTCCATCATTTTATTTTCTCGATGAATTGAAACCCGGTGGCTTGAATACGCAAGCACCGGCACTTGGTTCTACTCATCCGCCTTTTGATGTCCACGCCTTGCGTCGTGATTTTCCGATTCTCAAAGTACGCGTCAACGGTTATCCGCTAGCCTGGTTTGATAACGCGGCGACGACCCAAAAGCCACAGGTGGTGATTGACCGGCTTTCGTACTTCTATGAGCACGAGAATTCCAACGTTCACCGCGCGGCGCATGAACTGGCGGCGCGGTCGACCGATGCTTATGAAAAGGCGCGCGATACTGTGGCGCGGTTTCTGAATGCGCCCTCTTCGCAAGATATTATTTTTGTTCGAGGTACTACTGAGGCCATCAATCTGGTTGCGCAAAGCTGGGGACGGCAAAATCTTGTTGCGGGTGATGAGATCATTATCACCTGGCTGGAACATCATGCCAACATTGTCCCTTGGCAACTTCTGACTGAAGTTACCGGGGCGAAGTTACGCGTTGTGCCGGTTGATGATAGCGGTCAGGTGTTGCTCGGTGAATATCAGAAATTGCTGAGTTCACGCACCAGACTGGTAGCGTTTACGCAGGTATCCAACGCACTGGGTACCGTTACACCAGCGCAGGAAATAATTGCCATGGCTCATCGTGTTGGCGCTCGGGTTTTACTGGATGCCGCTCAGTCCGTTTCACACCTGCACGTTGACGTACAAGCGCTTGATTGTGACTGGTGTGCATTTTCCGGGCACAAAATATTCGGCCCAACCGGGATTGGCGTGTTGTATGGTAAGGCAGAGCTGCTTGAATCCATGCCGCCGTGGCAAGGCGGCGGCAGCATGATCGATGACGTCACGTTTGAAAAAACCACCTTCCAGCCTCCTCCAACACGCTTTGAAGCCGGCACCGGCAATATTGCCGATGCTGTAGGCTTGGGAACAGCGCTTGAATATCTGACAAAAATCGGTATCCATAATGTAGCGCGTTATGAGCACGAGTTACTGGTTTATGCAATGGAGGCCCTCAAGAGTATCCCCGGCTTGCGTTTAATTGGCACTGCGGCGGAAAAAACCAGTGTGGTTTCGTTTGTGCTGGCTGGACACAGCAATCAGGATATTGGTGTGGCATTAAACCGCGTTGGTATCGCTGTCCGTACCGGTCATCATTGCGCACAGCCTATCTTGCGACGTTATGGTTTGGAAAGCACGGTGCGTCCTTCACTGGCGTTCTACAATACCTATGAAGAAATTGACCGGCTGGTTCGCACCGTTAAACAGATTCAGGGAGGTAAAATAATTTAACAATTAGTAGATGGTCTCGTGGTTCCCATAGCCCTATGTGGGAACCCTTTCATCTAAATGCCCCCTTGTTCACGAACTGCTATCAGAATAGTATTATTACTCATTGATAAATATACATTAAAAAATATGTAATGCCAATTTGCCCGCCCTAAATACCATAACTGTTTATTTTTAAATATATTATTTCATCAAACCCACAAAGAAGCGGTTAATTTAATTAATGAAAAAAATAATTGTCCGATAAGTGTTACCGATAATATAAACACTATTCTTGACACAATGGCTACAAAAGGTATTTTATAAAACGTTATCGTTGCCTTTGGTTTCTTAAAAATATTAATTAATCTTGGATTTATCTCGATATCATTTTGAAGGTTTGGGTGTAAAGCGGGTAAATCTAAATGCGATTTCATGATATCCTCAACTGCGCGAATTAACCTAATAAGTGCAACACAAAAAAGAAAGAAAGATAGATAATTAAGTGATCATCAACTAAAACAAACGCTTTGCTTGTCTCGTTGGCTACTTTACATTGTGTTACTCAATATTAATATTAGTACAAATCTGAATTAATATAAGTACAAATCTTACATTCAAATAGTAATGCTGCTTAAAGAACCATCTACGGCAAAGCGAAACGTTAGTAGTTTAATGGGATCAGGGCTTGAATATCCGGCAAAAGCCGGTATCCATACTGTGGCGCGTCATGAGATGTAGTTACTGGTTTATGGGATGAAGGCGCTAAAGAGTGTCCCTGGTCCTTCGGCTTCGCTCAGGACTAAAGGCCTTGTCGAAGGGCAATTACCAGAAGTTTTGCAAGTATCTCAAGCGTTGGAGACATTTTATGGAATTTTTGCATCAATGATAACCATCTTATTGAAAAAGCCTGCGTCCTTTCACGAAAAAGATATGGCTGAAGTGGACAATGGATGAGAAAAAATATTTTCTCCGGCGGATCAGACCCTATTGGGAAATTGCAAGCGGCAACATTTTGTTGCCGCTACTTGTTTCTGCCTACTCAGGCAATACTTTCGCCGTCACGAAATAACAAATAATGATTGGCCCCCATTTTGTGCCATTGTTCATTACTGGTCAGTGGCAGTGTGGCGATTACGGTGACTACATCATTCGGTGTGGTTTCTTGTTGAAAATCGATGGTCATGTCATCATCAATAAGACGCGCTTGGCCAAAAGGTGAACGGCGCGTAATCCAGTGCAGGGTGTTACTGCAATAAGCAAACACATAGTTGCCATCGGAAAGCAGAATGTTGGCGATACCAAATGATTGCAACTGCAAACACAAATCACCCAGATAGCGAAACATCGCTTTCATGTCAGCGGGTTTATACGGGTATTTGCGATCCATTTCATTGAGTAACCAACAAAATGCTGCTTCACTGTCGGTATCGCCGACGGGTTGATATTTTCCCCTTTGCAACAGAATTTGGAAATCGCTTAACTGGCCATTATGGGCGAAAGTCCAAAAATTACCCCATTGTTCGCGTGTAAACGGATGCGTGTTTTCTAAAGCCACGTGACCACAATTAGCTTGCCGAACATGGGCAATGACTGCGCGGCTTTTAATCGGATATTCCTGGACTAATCTGGCAATCGGCGAATCATAACAAGGTGACGGTTCTTTAAAGGTACGACAACCCTTGTCCTCATAGAACGTAATTCCCCAGCCATCGCGGTGCGGACCAGTTCTCCCGCCGCGTTGCATTAATCCGGTGAAACTGAAGCAAATATCAGTCGGGACATTAGCGCTCATGCCTAATAACTCACACATGAATTCTTCTCACACTCGTAATATTACGGTAGGTGTTGAGACCCTATTGCAATGCCAGTTCTTTACACCGCATCCAGCATGTATGCAACCAAATTGCCATTGCCGCCGATTGCAGAAAAATTAATAATATTTGGCAGTTAAATCATAATGATCCGGCTTCAAATTACCTAAATAGTCGAATGCAATTGCTCTGTAGAGGCTACCCTCCACCAGATCAAAACCGGTATTGCGAGCTAATAAATCGGATTTTTTATCATCGATTTGCTGCAGGATACTTTGACCGTCTGTCGACTCCACCAATGCTTTCAACTGCTGTAATTTTGCCAGCAAGGTATCGTCATGCTCTTGATCCCCCAGATTTCGCGCTGACAAGCTTACGTAATTCGGAGATATCTTTGCAATTAAATCAAACGCCTGACGTTCCTGGGTAAGGTAATCGAACTTAAGCGACTGGGCAAGGTAATCGAACTTAAGCGCAATTAAATATCCTCTACGTCGATAATTATCCAGTCCATTAATCAGTTCCTGATAATAGCGAGCATATTGGCTATAGACGGACAATACTATGACAACATTTTTGGTTTTCAACCCACACCGAACAATCACTTCTTCAAAATAGGCGCCATGATCGTGTTTAATACCCAATATATGCCGCGGATCAACCTCCAAAAACAGCACCCCTTGCAAGTGCGATAAAGTCAGATAATTCAGCATGTGTACGGTTCGGGACAAACGGTCAAAATTAACGATGGATTCAAAATCAGCTCCTGTTACCCAATTATTAGCCAACAGCGCTTCAATTTCGTTTGCATACAAATGCTGGATTTTATTGGGAGCAACGGTAATCTGCGCCGTATGACCTACAATCACAGTAGGCTTCAACGCCTGCCGTAGCGGCGCAAAAGCACTGTCGATCCGTATCGGACCGAATAGACCGCTTACTTTACCTTTTTCCAGAATAAAGGGCCGAAAACTGGAACGATGTTCACGCCCAAGACGGTCATTAAAATATTCCACTAAATTTTGTAACGGCATAATTATTCCTCCAATTCTCTATTATTTAATAAAATAAGTTGCCAATTCTCGCTAACGAAAAAAAGCGGGCTACTATGCCAATAGCCCGCGATAAAACATCCCTGTGTCCAGGAGTGAAACTTAAATAGTCCATTAAAAAAGTCATGGGCAAATAAATCTTCTTTACAATTTTTTTCATTTTCAAACTCACATTGCAAGCACACTCTAACGTATAGATGTGTTCTTTTGCTCTTGGAAAATAGCTTAATGCAGTTTTTATTTTTAATAAAACGATATAATTAGATTTTTATATCTCAAGAATTGATAAGTAATTCAAATGTGTCTGGATAATGGCGCGTACCAAGCTTTTTGCTCGGATCAATTTGCCAGCGGTTTGTTCTCGTAGACCCGGTTGATAATTTCTTTTTTTGCTTCCAGCCAATCACGAATCTCCTGGCCCGGATAAAATTTGCGATTTTCCGCCTTGTAATAAGCCGCTTCAGCGATCATTGCTTCAAGGTTAATGGGGTACTGTTAAAAATGAACAGACTGAAGTTTGTTCGGTAGGATAGTCGTAAGCCTTTTTTGGGCAGTTTTCGCTTGGGAGACTGAAATTCAAGGGCTGCTAGTATGACGAAAAACAGGAGCAGGATAAATGTCGCCAATCTTCCCGATATTATCGTCGGCCATGCAATGGATTCGAGTAAGGCCGTTATAGACGTAAGTTCGTTTAACATTGACTTTTCCTCAATAAAAAAAACGAGGTGAAATCAGAATAAATACAGTTCTGTTTAAAACCATCCTAGGGAGTTTTTTATTTTTAATAAAGCGTTATTAATGAATAATAAAATCGAATAATCAGATAAGTAAAGCCCTCTTTACTTTTCACACCGCGTAACTTTTTATCTGTCCGATGCTTTTTGTTGTTGGAAATAAGAGTCCAAGTAATATTCAGGTTTATCCCAAGAGTGAAGGTAAATTAGCATTGTTTGGCTCCTGAATAATCGATTTGTGATGTTCTGATGTGAAGTCGACTTGTTATCACAACAGCTTATTGTGGTTATCTCTTTTCACAAAACAACATTATTAGATAGAAATATCGAATAAATAGATAATATAACGTTTAATTTTGTAAAAAATACATGACTCTTGACAGACTGTTACGACATAAAGTACTTTATTAAAAACACAAGCTGACCAGTCAACCGGAAGCCAGTGAGCCCCAAAAGGCCACTGGTTTTTTTTGGTCAAAAATTATTTAACCGTCGGTAACTGTAGGTCACGTTGCCCGGAATTTTACGTACTACACGTTCGTATAGCCAAGGTGGTTAAGGCGCAAGGGTGATGGGTTAGTGGCATTCACAGCTACCCAAGCGTCAGGGAATGCTAGCGCACACCCCTGACCTATGGTTGAACCTGCTGTGTGAGCTATATTTTCTCATTCTAGATTCGCGCCCTGAAATCCATTAAGAGCCTGGTTTTTTTATGCATACATTATTACCTGAACTCAGCAAGACCCCATTAAACGATGACCAACATCGTTTTTTCCAGCACTTCATTGCTTCTTTGTCGCCGGAGCAATT
>JAQTMV010000068.1 GCA_028714175.1 Methylococcales bacterium | reverse complement strand
CTTACGCGTTTTTTTCTACATAATCGATAGCTTGCTGAACTGTTGTAATTTTTTCAGCTTCATCGTCTGGAATTTCGCATTCAAATTCTTCTTCAAGAGCCATAACGAGTTCAACCGTATCCAGAGAATCAGCACCCAGATCATCAACGAACGAAGCATCATTCGCGATATCTTCTTTAACACCCAATTGCTCTGCAACAATCTTTTTTACTCGTTCTTCAATGTTACTCATAATTATTATCCTCAAACAATGCAAGTAATCAGCGTCTAATCTGAAGCTTGCAATAATATTGTTATTGATTTTACTAGAAATCCCGTCTCCGGCAATTCCAGACGGCGGGGGGAATTATACTTTATATTGCAACATTGTCACAATATTAAGGCATGAACAATCCTCCATTGACATGAATGGTTTCACCGGTAATATAGGCAGCGCCTGCAGAAACCAAAAATGATACAGTATGTGCTATTTCTTCCGGTTGACCCAAACGTGACAACGGAATGGATGCCAATAATCCATTTTTAATATCAGCACTCAATTCCCTGGTCATATCGGTATCGATAAACCCGGGAGCCACGGTATTGACAGTAATATTACGGGAGCCCACTTCTTTGGCCATAGACTTTGCAAATCCAACCATGCCTGCTTTTGCCGCGGCATAATTTGCCTGCCCTGCATTACCGGTCGCACCGACTACTGATGAAATATTAATGATCCGGCCTGTTTTGGCTTTCATCATGCCGCGCAATACAGCTTTGCTCATGCGAAAAACGGAAGTTAAATTGGTATTGATGATATCATCCCAGTCATCATCCTTCATCCGTAACAATAGATTATCACGCGTAATACCGGCATTATTGACCAGTACAGTTGGCGCTCCAAATTCCTCATTTACTGTATTAATAACGTCTGCAATAGAGTCGGCATCGGCAACATTAAGCTTTTTACCCTTGCCGTTTTCGCCCAGGAACGCCGAAATTGAATCTGCGCCGCTATCAGATGTCGCAGTGCCGACAACAAAGAAGCCGTCCTCGGCTAATCGCTCAGCGATCGCCCTGCCAATTCCGCGACTGGCGCCTGTTATTAAAGCGACTTGTTTAGCCATTGAGTTGCTCCAATAAATTATTTACCGTTTCCGGGTCATAAATAGTGAAATGTTCGGCATCTTTGGCGATGCGTTTATCTAAACCAATTAATACCTTACCCGGACCACACTCAACAAAACGGGTAACGCCTTGATCATGCATAAACTTTATCGTATCGACCCAGCGCACAGGTTTATAGAGTTGCTCTTTTAACGCATTACGAATGACTTCCGGAGCACTATGCGAGGCGACATCCATATTATGAATCAGCGTCATTTTCGGCATATCAAAAACAGTGTTCTGCAAATATTCATCCAGTTTTTCAGCGGCTGATTGCATCAATGCACAATGAGAAGGCACGCTAACGGGCAATAGTAACGCACGCTTAGCGCCTGCTTCTTTTGCCGCAAGCATCGCCCTTTCAACAGCGGCAACATTACCGGCAATAACCACCTGGCCGGGCGCATTAAAGTTCACGGCGGACACCACTTCATTACCGGCAACTTCAGCACAAATGTTAACAACCTGATGATCTTCAAGGCCCAAAATTGCCGCCATTGAGCCAACACCTACCGGCACAGCCTCCTGCATTAAATGCCCTCTCACTGCGACCAGCTTGATGCCGTCTTCAAAAGATAATGCACCCGAGCATACCAGCGCAGTATATTCACCCAAACTATGACCCGCCATCCAATCCGGACGGATAGCGCTGAGCTTGCACCAGACTTCCCAGACAGCGTAACCGGCAGTCAGCATGACAGGCTGGGTATTATATGTTTTATTGAGCTCTTCTTCCGGACCTTGGTTAACAAGAAGCCATAAATCTTTGCCCAGCGCATCAGATGCGCGCTCAAAGGTAAGCTTTACCTCAGGATAGTTCGCAGCCAAATCTGACAACATACCAACAGACTGGGAGCCTTGTCCGGGAAAAACAAAGGCTAAATTATACGCTTGCTTGTTCATTTTTCTCATGTAATTAATATCTGATTAATGCAGAGCCCCAGGTAAATCCTGCGCCAAAGGCCTCAAGTAAGATCACCTGTCCACGTTGAATGCGGCCATCGCGAACCGCTTCATTGAACGCAATAAGTACTGAAGCAGACGAGGTATTCCCCTGATTTTCAAGCGTCACCACAACCTGGTCCATGGACATTTTCAATTTTTTTGCGGTTGCCATAATGATCCGTATATTCGCCTGATGCGGAACCAGCCAATCTATTTCAGATTTGTCCATGGCGTTTGCTTCCAGAGTTTCATCGACAATCCGGCCCAGGGTATTAACTGCAACCTTAAACACTTCATTGCCACGCATGCTGATGTAACCTGCTTCATGCTTATTGGCATCAACTGCAACCTGAGGATTTGGGCAATACAACATATCCTCATATTCACCATCGGAATGAATATGCGTAGATAAAATACCTGTTTCATCTGAAACACCTAGCAACATTGCTCCTGCACCATCGCCAAATAAAATACAGGTACTCCGATCCGTCCAGTCGACAATGCGCGAACAAATTTCAGAGCCGACAATCAGCACTTTCTTGGCAGCGCCCGATTTAATATATTGATCGGCAATGCTCAGGGCAAAAATCGAGCCTGAGCAAGCGGCCTGCACATCAAAAGCAACACAGTTTTTAATACCCAAACGCTGCTGCAGCAAGCAGCCGGTACTGGGGTAAATGCGATCAGGCGTACCTGTTGCAACAATAATTATATCTATTTCTTCCGGGTTTATTTGCGCGGCATCGATTGCCTGTCTGGCTGCAATTTCGGCCATGCTTGCAGCTGATTCATCCGGCCCTGCAATTCGGCGGCTTTTAATGCCTGTCCGTTCATAAATCCAGCTATCTGATGTATCAACAGTCTGTGATATTTGTTCATTGGTGCGAACTTCTTCCGGCAAATAACCACCGGTACCGATTACTCTTGAATAACGAATCATGCGATTTCTCTCAGAGCCAGGGTTTTCTCGACTTGTTCGCTTATTTTTCTAATAACATCCAGCTTAACTTCACAAACGGCAAGCTGAATGGCCGTTTTAAAAGCCAGCACGTCGGCACCGCCATGACTTTTAATGACCAGCCCACGCAGCCCCAGAAAACTGGCCCCGTTATACAAACGAGGATCAATGCGTTGCTTAAAAGACTTAAGCACAGGATAGGCCATCAACCCAGCCAGTTTTGTCAGATAATTTTTGTCAAAGGCTTCTTTTAAGGTGGTGCCGATCATTTTGGCTGCACCTTCAATGGATTTAAGGGCAACGTTACCAACAAAACCATCAGTAACGATCAGATCAACCTTGATATGCCCTGCATTTAAAGAATTGCCTTCTACATAACCAATATAATTTAGCGACGAATTTTCCAGTAATTTTGCAGCCGATTTGACTTGCTCATTACCCTTCATCTCTTCTTCGCCAATATTTAACAGACCAACTTTGGGGTTATCAATAGCCTCAACCGCTTTCACCAACTCATTGCCCATAACAGCAAATTGAAACAGGTGTTCTGCGCTACAATCTACATTCGCACCCAAATCAAGTACATGCGTGTGCCCGTAAATTGATGGCAGTGTGGAAATAATGGCAGGTCGATCAATCCCGGGGATCATCTTCAATACAAAGCGTGCGGTTGCCATTAATGCGCCGGTATTGCCGGCACTCACACAAGCATCCGCGTGGCCATCACGAACCAGATTGATGGCAACCCGCATTGATGAGTCTTTTTTATTTTTCAGCGCCCTGGATGGAGATTCATCCATGCCGACACACTGGGAGGCGTGCTGAATAGTAATCCTGTCTTGATACCCAGCCAATTCTTGTGCTAACCGCTGCTTAATAACAGCTTCATCGCCCACCAAAATCAGTTTTAAGTCTGGATTGTTTTTTAAACAATCCAATGATGCCGGAATGGTCACTTCAGTACCATGATCTCCACCCATTGCATCAATTGAAATTGTTAAACTCACGCTGACAAATGACTCCGCAGTTATTATATAAAAAAACCGAACCAGATTTGATTCGGCATAGCAACATACTAAAAGCTGGAGAGCTACTTAATCTTCTTCGACAGCGCTTACGATTTGGCGGCCTTTAAAATAACCGTCCGGCGTGACGTGATGACGCAAATGCATTTCACCTGTCATTGGATCCTGAGACAATGTTCTTCCTGTCAAGGCATCATGTGAACGACGTTGACCACGTCTTGAACGCGATACTTTACTTTTTTGTACGGCCATTATAAATCTCCAGTATTTTTAAGTTTGGCTAAAATGGAAAAAGGGTTTTCAGGGAAAGATTGCTCGGCGTTCACTGACGAATCCAAGGCATTATTGCCAAAATTCGGAACTAAACAAGCGTACTGATGCTTTGGAAATGTCGGTAAAATAAGCAAAAGCTCATCTTCAACAATATTTTTAAGAAGAACCTTCCCTTCATCAACCAGCAACGGCTCATAGTCTTCAGGCAATCTATTGGCTTGATCTAGTGATGTGACAATGCCTAGCTTGATAACACTATTTACAGGCCATTCCACCGCCTGCAAACAATTTTGGCAATTAAGCTCCAGTACTCCCTCTATCCGCCCTTCAATTTTTGCGAGCCGCCCTTCCCGCCCAAAAAAGAAATCAATGGCAACGCTTCCTGTGTCATTGGCCAGTATATCCGCCAAACGATCCAGGTTACTTAAAGGAAGCCGGCCCTTCAATGCACCACGCTTATCCGCCAGGTGTAAAGGGTCTATATATTCGGGCAATCGATCTAACATAACTTTGCAATTATAGCTGGAAACAACAAATGCGTCAAACTCTAAATAATTCACACAATCGATACCAGGCTGACAATACCTTAATCATCACCATTAACATCATCTTTCGATACGGGTAACAAAGGAATATTGTAACTCGCTATAATTGCCCGAATCTGATCTGCCTTAGCCGCAATCAGCTTGTCAAGTATTGCTTTTCTGGCTTTATCTCCATTGCGAACCCCCATCGCCATGGCAAAATCAAACTTTATCCCTGGCGTTGATTTCATCGGAATCATCGTGTAGCTATCCTTTGGGCTTTGTGCAATAACATATGCCGCCATAGGCCCCCACATAATAACCATATCAATTTTTTTGGCTTTAAAATCCTTATCTATCTGCATAGCCACATTGTTTTCGCTATCGCCAGACATCGACTGATAAGAAACTCCTTGATCGAGCAGTCCATTTTTTTGCAGCCATGTTGTTCCGGGGCCGCGATCAAACATTGCAATTTTTAATGACTCCTCTCTTGACAAAGGCAGCCCGGTTAATTGGGCGGCATCCTTAATATCATCCCATCCGCTTCCTTTCGCAATCAACAGCACATACGTTGATTTATAGTAGGGTACGGTAGTTAAAGTCAAATCATAACCGGCCGGAACGCCCATAACGATATCACATTTAAACTCATCACTGTCTGCATCCCAATCGTTTACCGGTGCTGTCAGGGTATTGCGAATAAACCCAATACGTTGAGCGAACCAGGTATATTCAAGCGTTTGGCCCAACTCCCTGGCAAATAATTCAGCGATTTTGTTTTCAAAACCGTCTTTGTTTTTTGTTGAATACGGCGGATTCAGCGGATCAGCACAAACTTTAAATTTTTCTTCTGCGAAGACCGGCAGCAGGATTGCCGCCAGACATATGCCGGCAAGTATTTTTTTAACACTCATTTTGTTTCCTTGTTTAAATTGTAAAGAATGCCATTTATCGCATCTGTGTTAATCAATCGGGTTCTTTGATTAAGATATTTTTATTGATTGCGTCTTGTTTTTTTACTGCGGTTGATTATAAAACGAAGACAGAATAATAATTATGGATAGGTAAAACTACTGCCCACCAGGTCAGGTATCAAGGAAACAATCGCATTTTTGATGGCCACCGCCGCAGTCTTCAGGGCTTGTTTTTCAATGTCGTTCAGATCAGGATGCAAGTGGCGAATAATACCGCTGCGTGCTACCACTACCGGAATACTGAAGCAGTTGTCCCGAATACCCATCCACTCGTCGAATTGAGTGGCGAGAGGCATGGTGCGGTATTCATCGAATACCACCGCTTCGATGACCATGCACGCTGCCGTGGCGATAGCGTGATTGGTATAGCCTTTAAGGCGGTAAACCTCATAGCCCGCTTCGACAACCTGGGTAAATAATTGCCGGTGACCCGGGGTATCTCGTATATGTTCTCCACCCGCCTCCGCACTACTCAGTATGGGTAATTGATTGGGCCCGTGTTCACCCAAAATATAGGTACGCAGGTCATCAGGGTGGATATGCTCTTCCTGTGACAGCAAGGTACGGAAACGTGCAGAATCCACCAGGGTCCCGATGCCCATTACCCGATTCGGTGCGAAGCCGGATAATTTGCAGGCGGCATAAGTCATCACATCCACTGGATTAGTGACAATAACAAGCACAGCATTCGGATTATTTACGGCCAACATGGGAATCAATTCCCTGAACATCGCTGTATTCTGATCGCCCAGTTGCATCCGAGAGGCGAAAATCTGGCCGCCGGTTGTAACCGATGCCGTGACGACGATGATTTCGGAGTCCTTTACCTGCTCATTAGTACAGGATTCAATTCGCATGGGTCGTGAGCAAAAAGCCAGTGTATGTTGCAGATCCAGGGCATCACCTCTGGCCTTTTCACGGGTACGGCCGGCAATCACCAAATGATCGCAAGACTGTTTTATTACGAGGGCATAAGCAAGAGTGGAACCAACGCGACCCGTTCCGATGATGGCAATTTTCATGGCTGAATGATTATAATTTTTAACAAAAAGGAACCTAACCTCTAAGAATTTGAAAAAGCACTCATAAGCAATAAGTTTTTGGGAAGCCCGAATATACAGCCACTGGACATATAAGGAAAAACTTATTTAAATATATTGATTCCATCTAATCAGCACAATTCAAACTTTTTTGAAAGATTTCTTTTGTTTATTAGCCCATGTTTGGTAAAAAGTCAATGATTTTGCTGATGAAGTGTGTATTATGAAAATAGATTCTTTAAGGTTTACGGATAAAAAATGACTCAAGAAGCAATCGCCGCATTACGGGCAGCCATTAATCAGGTTTATTTAGCCGATGAAACCCAAATCATAGCTGAATTAATTGCGTATCTGGATAATTATGACCCCGTGATTGTTAGTGACTGCGCCAAAACGCTGGTTGATGCAGTCAGAGCAAAAAAAGACCGGCAAACAGCAATCGAAGCGTTTCTGCAGGAATATCAGCTTAATTCAGAGGAAGGCATGGTTTTAATGGCGATAGCCGAAGCTCTGTTGCGTATTCCTGACAGCAGAACTCAAGACCTGTTTCTACAGGAAAAACTTACTCATGCCGACTGGCGTAGCCATTTACAGCATAGCGATTCTTTACTGGTTAATTTCTCGACCAGGACTTTATTATTTACCCGCCAATTTGAAGATCATGTTGCCTCATCCGAGCGGATTTTTGAGCAGCTGATATCGCGACTGGGTACGCCATTAATACGCACTGTATTAAAACAGGCCATGCAACATCTGGCGCAACAATTCGTTATCGCTGAATCGATAGAACAGGCCGCTCAGCGTTGCAAGCAAAACCCCGCTTACCGTTATTCTTTTGATATGTTAGGCGAAGCGGCTTTAACGGCTACCGATGCAGAACATTATTTCCAGTCCTACCTTGAAGCAATTGCAACGCTGGCAAAACAGGCGTCATCTGCTGATATTTATGACAATCCCGGTATTTCGATTAAATTATCGGCGCTTTATCCCCGTTATGAGCCTTTACAGCATGCCTGCGCAGTTAAGGAACTAATCGATAAACTACTGATTCTGACAAAACTGGCTCGCACGGCCAATATCTCGATCACTGTCGATGCAGAAGAAACTGAACGCCTGGAAATGTCTCTGGATATTTTTACCGCCGTTTTCACGCATCCCGATTTAAAAGGCTGGCATGGGCTTGGCTTGGCAGTGCAGGCTTACCAAAAAAGAGCTCTGCCGGTTATTCGCTGGCTCGCAGGTCTAGCCGACATGCAGCATGGCAAAATCGCCTTGCGACTGGTTAAAGGTGCGTACTGGGACAGCGAAATCAAACGTGCCCAAGAAAATGGCCTGAGCGATTATTCCGTGTTTACGCATAAATCGGCGACCGATGTATCCTATCTGGCTTGTGCGCAATTCATCCTGTCCCGGCCCGATGTCTTTTATCCGCAATTCGCCACCCATAACGCTCACACCGCAGCCGCAATATATCACATCGGCAAACAACATCCCGGCTATGAATTTCAGCGCTTACACGGCATGGGCGAGCCGCTTTATCGTGAAATCATTGCAACTCAAGACTGGCATACCCCTTGCCGGATTTATGCGCCAGTCGGGCATTTCCATGAACTATTACCCTATCTGGTCAGGCGCTTACTGGAAAACGGCGCAAATACCTCCTTTATCAATCAGATTGACGACCCTGATATTAGCGTCGAGCAATTGCTCAGCGACCCGGTAGCTGCGGTAAAGACTTCATCCATGCCAACTCAAATCGTATTGCCTCGCGATTTATACGGCAAAAACCGGCTTAACTCTGATGGCGTTAATCTGGCTGATGCTGAATTATTAGCATATCTACAACAAGCACTGGATGACTTGGCGGATAAGCACTGGCAGGCAGCACCTTTAATAAACGGCAGTCTCTATTCAGGTATGCAACAAGCCATCGTTAACCCATGGGATAACCGTTTAACCGTCGGCTCTGTAATTTATGCCGACCAGAAAGCTATTGAACAGGCATTAAATGCTGCTTCCCAAGCGTTTGCCGACTGGCGGCTTTGTTCTGCAACAATCCGTGCAGAATTCTTGCAGAAGGCCGCAGAGCTTCTTGAAAAACATCGCCTGGAACTGGTTTCCTTGTGTATTCGGGAAGGTGGCCGCACGATTAAAGATGCGTTAGCTGAGGTCAGGGAGGCCGTTGATTATTGCCGCTATTATGCCCAGTCCGCGCTGGAATTATTCAGCGTACCGGTAAAACTGCCCGGCCCTGTCGGCGAAGAAAATCTACTCTACCACTATGGCCGGGGAGTCTATGTTGGTATCAGTCCGTGGAATTTTCCCATTGCCATTTTTATCGGTCAGATAACCGCAGCACTTGCCGCAGGCAATACTGTTATTGCCAAGCCGGCCAGTCAGACTTCATTAACCGCGATGCGCTGTGTACAGTTACTACATCAGGCAGGCATACCTGAAACGGTATTACAGTTTTTACCGGCAAGCGGCGGCATGACAGGGCAATACCTGTTGCCTGATCTCCGGGTCGCCGGCATTGCCTTCACCGGTTCCACGAATACTGCACAATTTATTAACCGTCAACTAGCGCATCACCATCAAGCTATTGTGCCCTTAATCGCAGAAACCGGCGGCCAAAATGTAATGATTGCCGATAGCTCGGCTTTAGTGCAACAACTGGTTCAGGATGCCGTTCTTTCGGCTTTCAACAGCGCGGGCCAGCGGTGTTCAGCTCTGAGGGTATTATTTGTGCAACAGGAAATCGCCAATAAAACGATAGAAATGCTAATAGGCGCCATGCAGGAATTATCCATCGGCAATCCCGGCGTCTATAAAACCGACATTGGCCCTATCATAGACCATGGTGCGCTTGCGCCATTAAATGTTCATCTTGAAACAATGCGCCAGCAGGCAAAACTGCTCTATCAACTGCCGCTGGATGATAGCTTGCGCTCCGGCAGTTTTTTCCCGCCCAGTCTGATTGAGATCAGTTCCCTTTCACAACTTACCCAGGAAGTATTTGGACCGCTATTACATGTTATCCGTTATCGAGCATCTGACCTTGACCAGATAATTGCGGCAGTCAATGCCACCGGTTACGGTTTAACGCTGGGCATACACAGCCGTATTGACGCATTTATAAAAACTATCCGGCAAAACGTAAAAGTAGGCAATATTTATGTCAACCGGAATATGATTGGCGCTGTAGTTGGCGTACAACCCTTCGGCGGCATGGGACTTTCGGGTAACGGCCCAAAGGCCGGTGGTCCTGATTATCTGCGCCGCTTTGCTATTGAGCAAACCGTTGCAACAAATACCACCGCTATCGGCGGCAATGCTTCTTTACTGGCCAGGGATTTACGCTAACTCGGATACTTCATCTCGCTTGTATAATAGAGACCCCTATCTAAAAACAACAATTTTGTACACACTGTTTATGCAAAATAATCTGATATGCCTTTATCCACAATTCTGCGAAAATATCTCTATTGAAGGCTTATATCTCGCCCATCAGATACATAAACTGGGTACGAAAGAAATGCCTTTTGTCTATGCCAACTTTCTGTCAAGTCTGGACGGACGCATTGCGTTGGAGGATAGTAGTCAATGTTCATCATACATCCCAAAGCATTTAACAACAGCCTCCGACTTCAGGCTATTCATGGAATTACAGGCGCAGGCAGATTGCCTCATTACCCACGGGGGTTATATGCGGGCATTGAATGAAGGCCGCTTGGGCAACATATTGCAGATTAGAGACAAGGATCTCATCGCATGGCGCAGGGATAACGGCTTAAAACCGCAGCCGGCAGTCGTCATTGCCAGCGCGAGTCTGAATTTTCCATTCCATAAAAGTCTACTCGAACACCAGCAAGCGGTTTATATCGCTACAGGACAAGATGCCGACCCGGAACGGACCCAGTACTGGAAAGACAAGGGCCACCCCATTCTTGTTGTTGGCGAAGACCAGATGGTTCACGGCGCAGCCTTGATTAGCAAACTCACCAGCCTGGGATACAAAGGTATTTATCTTATCGCAGGCCCGCAAATGCTGGACACGGTGATCAGGGAAAAACAGTTATCGAGATTATACCTGACCATTACCCATCAATTAATCGGCGGCAAAGACTTCCGCACTTTACTTACAGGCTCAATGCTTGGCCCGGAAGGAAACCTGATGCTTGAAACTCTTTACTACGAACCAAACTCACCGATTGGGTCTGGTCAGTTTTTCATGCAATTCGACCTGAATCAATCGACAAAATCGGCAGAGCAGGAACTTGAAGTTAATCATTGAATGGTAATTACTTTATAATCGCGCTTTTACATATTAGTACAACATAAATCATGGTAACTAAAACTAACAGGCCTCTACCTGTTGAGGTTGAAGCAGGAACAAAATATTCATGGTGTAGCTGTGGTTTCAGCCAAACAATGCCCTTATGTGATCATTCACATAGAGAGCTTTCAGATAAAAAATCCGTTAAATTCGTCGCTGAAGAAACCAAGATACTGTATTTATGCGGCTGTTCAGAAACAAAGACTCCGCCCTATTGTGACGGCAGCAATAACTGCAAGGAAATCTGATGGCTATAGAAATAGAACATAAGTTTTTGCTCGCTAATGATGATTGGCGACAACACATAAGCCGCTCAGTAAAATACCGGCAGGGTTATTTAAGCTCGCAAGCCAACAGTTCCATCCGAATCAGGATAAGCGATGAACACGCATGGCTGAATATAAAAGGCGCAACAATAGGCACTCACAGGCATGAATATGAATATGAAATCCCGCTGTCTGACGCCAATGAAATCATCAACAATCTTTGCAGCAAGCCATTGGTAGAAAAAACCCGCAATATTGTCATTGATAATGACAATATTTGGGAAATTGATGAATTTTGGGGCGCCAATAAAGGCCTGTGCGTCGCTGAAATTGAGTTATCAGAAATGGGTAAAACTTTTGTGAAGCCGCACTGGTTAGGCGAAGAAGTCACCGACGATTTGCGTTATTACAACAATAATCTGGCTATTCACCCTTACTCAGAATGGCGAGATAAATTAAATATTTCATAGGCCTATTGATAATAGCGGCATTTTGCTCTATATTTGTCGCATGAAAAAATCAGCTTTTGTTGCATTATTGCTACTATCTTCTCAAGGTTTTGCGGAGAACCTGAACGACTCCTTACAGAACATTGAATCTGAATGGGCGTCTATTTACTACAATACCCCTAAACAACAACGGGAAGCTGAATATAGCCGCCTGCTCGATAAGACTGTAAGCTTATCCAGGCAATTTCCCGGGAATGCAGAGCCATTCATTTGGGAGGCCATTGTTAAAGCATCGAATGCCGACAATCAGGATCCAGTGACTGCACTGGAAGCCATTCATGAAGTTCGCGATTTACTGCTTAAAGCCATCAAAATTAATCCGCAAGCAATGAATGGATCCGCTTATGTTACTTTAGGTACACTTTATTACATGGCTCCTAAATGGCCTATTGCTTTTGGCGATGATGCAGCCGCAAAAAAAATGCTGCAAACTGCTTTAATGATTAATCCGAATGGTATTGATACCAATTATTTCTACGCAAATTATCTATTATCAAACAATGAGTTAAAAGAAGCTGAAAGATATTTTGAACGCGCAATAGCTGTGCCTGCACGAACAGAACAACTTTATGCTGATAATCGACTCAAGGAAGAAGCCAAATCTGCTCTGCAGCAAACCAGAGAGCGAAAAATTAGCCGCTCAAAAAATCTGATTGCATCTTTGTTTAATTCAGAAAGCATTGAATAAATTTTATTTACATACTTAAGTCTGAATGAACTTCAGCAACTTAGGTAATAAATAATAATTTTGTATTTTATCAGTTATTCCTTTCTGCTAATATAATTAATCAACATTGCCTTCACCAAACCATTCCTGGTAATAATTATGACTTTTGTAATCACTGAAAACTGTATTAAATGTAAATTTACTGACTGTGTCGATGTATGTCCAGTCGATTGCTTTCGTGAAGGACCTAATTTTTTGGTTATTGATCCGGATGAATGTATTGATTGCACCTTATGTGAACCGGAATGCCCTGCCAATGCCATTTTTGCTGAAGACGAAGTACCCGAAGGGCAAGAAATATTCATCAAATTAAATGCGGAACTCGCAAAACTTTGGCCAGCAATTACAGATGTAAAACCACCACTACCCGATGCTGATGAATGGAATGGCAAAGAAGACAAAATAAATCTATTAGAAAAATAAAATATTTCCGTGTACTGCATTAATTTTATAGGTAATGCCGCCACACCAGAGAATAATCTTTATAACAAAAAAAAGCCGGATTAACCGGCTTTTTTTGTCTGTAAAGAAGTTTGAAAACTCCTACTTCATTATTATTTATTCGGGTCTATCAACCAACTCGACATATGCCATAGGCGCATCATCACCGGATCTAAAGCCGCATTTCATAATACGCAAATAACCGCCTGCTCTATTTTTGTAACGCGGCCCCAACTCATTGAAAAGCTTGGTAACTACTTTACGGTCGCGTAATCTTGCGAAAGCCAATCGTCTTTTAGCCACGCTATCTTCTTTAGATAAGGTAATTAAAGGCTCGGCAAAACTTCTTAATTCTTTTGCCTTGGGTAAAGTCGTTTTAATTAGTTCATGTTCAAATAATGAACTGACCATGTTACTGAACAACGCCTTACGATGGCTGCTATTTATATTGAATTTTCTACCTGATTTACGATGTCTCATTGTAAAAATGACCTAATGTTAGTGTATTGCTATATGATTTTGATCGGCAAGACTGTCTGGCGGCCAATTTTCCAGGCGCATACCCAGTGATAATCCTTTTAAAGCCAGAATATCCTTAATTTCTGTCAATGATTTTTTACCAAGGTTCGGTGTTTTTAACAATTCAACTTCAGTACGCTGAATCAGATCACCGATGTAAAAAATATTCTCAGCTTTTAAACAATTAGCAGAACGCACTGTTAATTCAAGATCATCAACCGGACGCAGAAGAACAGGGTCAAATGAAGGCTCTTCTTCCCCTATTTTTACATCCTCGGGTTGCGGCTTTACTTTTTCGAAATCAACAAACACTGAAAGCTGATCATGAAGAATAGTGGCCGCAAGTTTAATTGTTTCTTCCGGATCAATTGTTCCGTTAGTTTCCAGTTCAATAATCAATTTGTCCAGATTTGTACGCTGTTCCACACGCGTACTTTCAACCTGATAAGCAACCTTGACAACTGGACTATATGAAGCATCCAGTTGAAGGGCGCCTACTGCCAAACCATGCTCATTATTTGATTTGCGAATGCTGACCGGCTCGTAGCCCCTTCCTCGACGAACTCTGATTTTCATATTTAAAACACCGGCTTGTGTCAAATTGGCAATAACCAAATCAGGGTTAATTATATCAACATCATGAGGCAGATTGATATCTGCAGCCGTAACGCAACCAGCGCCATTTTTTGCAAGCGTCAATTCGACTTCATCTCTTGAATGAAGCACTACTGCCAGTTTTTTCAAGTTCAGTAAAATATCAATTACGTCTTCCTGAACCCCTTCAATTGTTGTGTACTCATGAAGCACACCTTCAATCTCCACGTCTGTGACTGCACAACCCGGAATTGTGGATAATAGAACACGCCTCAACGCATTTCCAAGAGAATGACCAAAGCCTCGCTCAAGTGGCTCTATGATAATTCTGGAATGATTAGGTGATTTGCTTACAACCTCGACAAGTCGAGGTTTCAATAATCCAGAAATAGAATTCTGCATTTATATCCCTCAAAACTGCAATTATTTAGAGTAAAGTTCAACAACCAGCTGCTCGTTAATATCACTACCCAAATCGGCACGATCAGGAAATGAGTTAAATGTGCCGGACATGGCTTTGGAATTGACTTCGACCCAAGCTGGAAAACCATATTGCTCGGCCACTGTTAAAGCATCAACGATTCTTTGTTGTTTTTTTGCTTTTTCTCTAATTGACAAAACGTCACCGGGCGCAACCTGGTAAGAAGGCACATTGATCAGAGAGCCATTTACCTGTATGGACTTATGAGAAACCAACTGTCTCGCCTCCGCTCTGGTTGAGGCAAAACCCATACGGTAAACCACATTATCCAATCTTGATTCAAGTAGATTCAACAAACTTTCACCGGTTGCACCTTTTTTCATATCCGCAGATTTATAGTAATTTCTAAATTGCTTTTCCAATATTCCATAAATTCTGCGCAAGCGTTGTTTTGCTCTTAATTGTAAAGCATAATCAGAACTTCTTGTCCGCTTGGTGCCATGCTGACCAGGCCTTTGATCCAGCTTACATTTATTTTCCAAAGACTTTCCTCTGCTTTTTAAAAACAGATCAGTCCCTTCTCTTCGACTTAATTTACAAGTAGGTCCAAGATATCTTGCCATGATACTACTCCAGATTCTTTATACGCGGCGTTTCTTAGGCGGACGACATCCATTATGAGGAATAGGCGTCACATCAACGATATTATTTATTTTAAATCCCAGATTATTAAGAGAGCGCACTGCTGATTCACGTCCGGGGCCTGGGCCTTTAATCATGACATCAAGATTTTTCATACCAAATTCTTGTGCAACAACTCCCGCCTTTTCAGCTGCGACCTGGGCGGCAAATGGTGTGCTTTTTCTTGAGCCACGAAACCCGGATCCGCCTGATGTCGCCCAAGAGAGAGCATTACCTTTTCTATCCGTAATAGTTATAATAGTGTTATTAAAGGAAGCGTGAACGTGCACAATGCCGTCAGCGACTTCTTTTTTTATACGTTTTCTGGAACGATTTGGACTTGCCATTACTTAGGACCTCTTAAAGGAATATCTTATTTTCTAATTGGTTTGCGTGGGCCTTTACGAGTGCGAGCATTTGTTCTCGTTCTCTGCCCTCTCAAGGGCAAACCTCGGCGATGTCTTATTCCGCGATAGCATCCCAGATCCATCAAGCGCTTGATATTCATAGAAACTTCACGACGCAGATCACCTTCCACTGTCATCTTGGATACTACACTACGAATAGCTTCCAGTTGCTCTTCGGTCAGTTCTTTTATCTTTATCGAGGGTGTAATTCCCACCTTAACGCAAATTTCACTTGCAGCTTGACGACCGATACCATAAATAGCGGTTAAAGCTATTACTGCATGCTTATGGTCTGGTACATTTATCCCGGCAATACGTGCCATTCAGATACTCCCCTGAGTAGTATTCTACAGTTAAGCGCCGAATTATAGCATTGGCAGTAATTATGGCGCAACAAATTTTAACCTTGTCGTTGTTTATGTCTTCCGTCAAGACAGATGACCCTAACAACACCATTTCTTTTTACAACTTTGCAATTTCTACAAATTCTTTTTACAGAAGCACGAACTTTCACTGCTAACTCCTAAATATTCTTGTGCAATAAATTATTTTTTAAGATTGGCTTTTTTCATTAAGCCTTCATACTGCTGAGACATGACATGGGTTTGGATTTGAGAAATGAAATCCATGACTACCACCACAATAATCAGCAAGGAAGTTCCGCCAAAATAAAAGGGAACATTCCAATATACTATTAAAAACTCAGGCAACAAACAGACCAGGGTAATATAGAATGCACCGATTAACGTTAATCTGGTCATCACTTTATCTATATATGAACTGGTTTGAAGACCCGGTCTAATCCCAGGTAAAAAAGCACCTGATTTTTTCAGATTTTCTGCCGTTTCTTTTGAATTAAACACTAAAGCTGTATAAAAAAAGCAAAAGAATATAATGGCTGCTGCATAAATCATAACGTAGATTGGCTGACCAGGGGACAGCATAGTCGCAATATCCTGAAGCCAGCTAAAGCCTTCGCTATTGCCAAACCATCCGGCAATAGTTGCAGGGAACAAAATAATACTGGAAGCAAAAATAGGAGGAATAACGCCTGCCATATTAAGCTTTAAAGGCAAAAAGCTACTTTGCCCACCATATAATTTTCGGCCTTGCTGTCTTTTGGGATAATTAATAAGTATCCTTCTTTGTCCTCTTTCAACAAAAACGACCAACGCTGTAACAGAAAGCGACAACAGGAACAATAATAGAATAAATCCTGCATTCATTTCACCTGTTCTGGCTAACTCCAAAGTTCCACCGATTGCTTTCGGCAAACCTGAAACAATACCGGCAAAAATAATCATTGAAATGCCATTGCCAATTCCTCGTTCAGTAACTTGCTCACCTAACCACATCAGGAAAACAGTGCCGGTAACCAAGGTTATAGTAGTAATGGCAATAAATCCGGTTCCTGGATTCAATACAACCGAAAGCCCACCAGCAGTTTGATTTTGCAAAGCCAATGAAATACCGATAGCTTGAAAAGTCGCCAAAACAACCGTGCCATATCGCGTATATTGTGAAATTTTACGCCTCCCGGATTCACCTTCTTTTTTTATCTGCTCCATTGTTGGAATAACAACGGTCATTAATTGCATAATAATTGAAGCCGATATATAAGGCATTATACCTAGAGCAAAGAGGCTTAAGCGCATTAAAGCTCCCCCGGAAAACATGTTAAACATGTCCAGGATTGATCCACTTTGCTGCTCAAACATAACTGCAAGCGCCTTAGGATCGATGCCGGGGACGGGTATGTGCGATCCAACCCTGTAAACAAATAGAGCACCCAGAACAAAAAGCAACCTTGCTTTTAGCTCTGATAAACCACCGGTTTTACTCGCCATTTGAGCTCGTGGAGTACTCACTTAAGCCTCTACTTTGCCGCCAGCAGTTTCAATGGATTCCTTTGCACCACTTGTTACCTTGATACCTTTAAGAATAACCGCTTGGTTGACTACACCCGATTTGATGACCTTTGCAGTTTTAGTAAAGGCAGGCACTATATTCGCAACAATCAGGGTTTTTAGATCAATCACTTCAGCAGCCAAACCATTCAACTCACTCAAGCGAACCTCTGCTGAATATTTACTGGATCGTGAAGTAAAGCCGACTTTTGGCAAACGGCGTTGCAAAGGCATTTGTCCGCCTTCAAAACCGACTTTATGAAAACCGCCGCTGCGCGCTTTTTGGCCTTTATGCCCTCTTCCGCATGTTTTCCCCAGTGTACAGCCAATACCTCGACCTACACGTTTACTCTTTTTGCGGGATCCTTCGCTTGCCTGAATTGTATTTAAAAACATTAAACTTCCTCGACTGTTAACATATATGATATTTTGTTTATCATTCCTCTGTTTTCAGCAGTATTGAGCACCTGAACTGTCTGGTTGATTTTGCGCAAACCTAAACCCTTTAGGCAGGCTTGATGCCGCGGTAATCGCCCAAACTTGCTTTTTGTCATCGTAACATTTAATTTAGAATACGCCATTGCAACTACCCGATAATCTGTTCAACTGATAAGCCGCGTTTTGCAGCTATCTGGTTTACGTTATGCATACCGGTGAGACCATTAATTGTCGCCCTGACAACATTAATCGGATTACTCGTTCCAATACATTTTGCCAATACATTATGTATACCAACCACTTCAAATACGGCCCTCATTGCACCACCTGCAATAATACCGGTACCTTCAGATGCAGGCTGCATATAGACTTTTGCCGCGCCTGTCGTATTCATGATCGGATATTGCAAGGTGTCGCCCTTTAAGGTTACCTTGCGCATATTTTTCCGTGCTTGTTCCAACGATTTTTGAATTGCAATCGGCACTTCACGAGCCTTGCTGACACCATAACCAACTCGCCCCTCACCGTCACCGACTACCGTCAATGCCGTAAAACCGAAAACTCTACCGCCTTTTACTACTTTTGCCACACGTCTTACATTTACCAATTTTTCTTGTAGTCCGTCTGTACTACCTTGAGCAGGTGCTGTCGCCATTTTATACTCCTAAAATTTTAAGCCAGCTTCACGAGCGGCATCTGCTAATGCTTTAACGCGACCATGATATTTAAAGCCAGAGCGATCAAAAGCAACTTCTATTACACCAGCAGCAATGGCTTTTTGTGCAATTAACTTTCCGACTTCAGCGGCAGCTTTTACATTGCTGGTATTTTTCAAATTTGCCTTAATTGCAGCCTGGGTAGTTGAAGCGCTAGCGAGAGTCGAATTACCATCTTTACTGATCACCTGGGCATAAATATGCTGTGAAGTTTTGTGAATTGACAAACGTGTTACACTTAATTTTTTAATTTTGCTGCGCGCTTTTAATGCGCGCTTCATACGGGATTGTTTCTTATCCATCACATCACCTTACTTTTTCTTGGCTTCTTTTCTTGCAACATGCTCTTCTGCATATCTGACGCCTTTGCCTTTATAGGGCTCAGGTGGACGATAAGCTCTGATTTTAGCAGCAACCTGTCCTACTTGCTGTTTATCGCTTCCTCTAACAATTATTTCAGTTTGTGTAGGCGTTTCAACTGTAATCCCAGCAGGCACTTCATAATCTACCGGATGAGAAAAACCAAGCGTCAGATTTAAAATATTTCCTTTTGCCTGTGCTCTATAACCCACACCAATCAATGTCAGTTTTTTTTCAAAACCAGCAGAAACACCAGTAACCATATTACTTACGATGGCTCTGGCAGTACCTGCTTGAGCAGTAGAATTTTTATCATCTCTATTCCACTGCATGGATACTTTATTATCGGTAATATCAACGCTGATAGCCGAGTTTAAATTAAATGATAACTGACCTTTACTGCCTTTTACAGTCATATTGTTACCCTCCAGTTTTATATCCACACCACTGGGGATAGTCACCGGTGCTTTAGCAATTCTTGACATAACACGCCTACCTTAGCAAACAGTACAAATAACTTCGCCGCCATGTCCAATTGCACGGGCGGCTCTATCGGTCATCACACCATTCGATGTTGATACAATAGCAATCCCTAACCCGCCAAGAACTTTTGGCAATTCGTCTTTAGATTTATAAATACGTAAACCAGGTCTACTAACTCTTTTTATGCTTTCAATAACAGGCTCACCTTTATAGTACTTCAATTCGATAGTCATTTCGGTATGACTGCCGGTTGTTTCTGTACTGAAATCGGTAATGTAGCCTTCATCTTTTAGTACCTTGGCAATAGATACTTTCAACTTTGAAGAAGGCTGTCTAATATTTTTTTTGCCAGCAGATTGTCCGTTTCTAATACGGGTCAGCATATCTGCTACTGGATCTGTCATACTCATTTTCTATTCTCCAACCTATTACCAACTTGCCTTGACAACACCAGGCACATCGCCGCGCATAGTTGCTTCCCTTAGTTTATTTCGACTAAGACCAAATTTCCGGTAATATCCATGAGGGCGACCCGTTATATTACAACGGTTGCGTATCCGCGTTACGCTGGAGTCCCTTGGTAATTTTTGAAGTTGTAAATGAGCAGTTTCTTTGTCTTCATATGTTGCGTTCGGATCTCTGATGATTTCTTTCAAAGATTTACGCTTGACATCATATTTTTTCACTAATTTCTTGCGCTTGTCTTCACGCGCAATCATTGATTTTTTTGCCATGTGGACGCCGCCTTTAGTGCTTGAACGGAAAATTAAACAACTTTAATAATGCTAAACCTTCTTCATCGGTTTGAGCTGTCGTTGTGATAGTAATATCCATACCACGCAAAGTGTCGATTTTGTCATAATCAATTTCAGGAAATATGATTTGCTCTTTAACACCCATGGAATAATTACCGCGTCCATCAAAGCTTTTAGGACTTAATCCTCTAAAATCACGAATTCTAGGAATGGAAATACTGATTAATCGATCTAAAAATTCGTACATCCTATTGCTACGTAAAGTTACTTTACAGCCAATAGGCATATCGTCACGAATCTTAAAACCGGCAATTGATTTTCTTGCCAACGTAACAACAGGTTTTTGACCGGAAATCTTTTCCATGTCGCTCACCGCAGATTGTAATACCTTTTTATCAGCAACAGCGCCACCTACTCCCATATTCAACGTTATTTTGGTAATACGTGGCGCTTGCATTACAGACTTATAGGCAAACTGCTCTACTAAGGCTGGAAGAATTTTTTCTTTATATATGGACTCTAGTCTGGCCATGATTCATTTACACCTATGCATCAACAACTTCATTAGTTGACTTGAAGTATCTGACCTTCTTTCCATCTTCCAGAAACTTAAAGCCGACTCGATCTGCTTTTTTGGTTGCAGGATTATATAATCCTATATTGGAAATATTTATTGGCATATCCTTGACAATAATCCCGCCTGATACCCCTGTATTCGGATTGGCTTTTTGGTTCTTTTTAACCTGGTTAATTCCCTCAACCAAAACCTTATCGTCTTTTAATACCTTGGTTACTCTGCCACTCTTACCTTTATCCTTACCGGTACGAACGATAACATCATCGCCTTTTTTAATTTTTTGCATTTTCGAACCCTACTTATAATACTTCAGGAGCCAATGAGATAATTTTCATAAATTTCTCTCCTCTTAGCTCGCGTGTTACAGGCCCAAAAATACGCGTACCTAATGGCTGTAAATTATTGTTAAGAATAACTGCTGCATTACCATCAAAACGTATGACAGACCCATCGGGTCTACGAACACCTTTACGCGTTCTTACGACCAAGGCATTATAGACCTCACCTTTTTTTACTCTTCCACGTGGAATAGCATCCTTAATACTGACTTTGATAATGTCACCAATGCCGGCATAGCGTCTATGCGAACCTCCTAATACTTTGATACACATGACCCTTTTTGCACCGCTATTATCGGCGACGTCAAGGTTAGTTTGCATCTGAATCATGATTTATTCCTGTTATCTTTATATGAGTAGCTGAGTACTATTTGTTAGCACTTTCTAAAACCTGAACCAATTTAAAGGTCTTATTTTTTGACATGGGTCTGCACGATGTAATAGCAACCACATCACCTTCCTGGCAAACATTTTGTTCATCATGGGCCATCATTTTGGTTGAACGCTTTATATACTTACCATAAACAGGGTGCTTTACTACACGCTCAACCAAAACTGTAATAGTTTTGTCCATTTTATTACTGACAACCCGACCGGTGATTGTGCGCAACTTGCTTATATTTTCGCCTAGATTTTCACTCATTTATGCGCCCGCCATTTCATTTAATATGGTTTGAATACGTGCAACATCGCGTCTAACCTTTTTTACTTGATCCGGTCTGGTCAATTGGCCCGTACCTTTCTGCATTCTAAGATTAAATCGTTCGCGTGATAAATCGAGCAACAGGGTTCCTAATTCATCTTTTGATTTTTTTCGTAATTCACTTGCTTTCATTACATTATTGTCCGAGCGGTAAACAGTGTTTTTAAAGGTAGTTTAGCTGCTGCCAAAGTGAATGCTTCGCGCGCCAGTTCTTCAGAAACACCCTGTATTTCATACAGCATTGTTCCAGGCCTGATTTGGGCAACCCAGTATTCTACACTACCTTTACCTTTTCCCATACGAACTTCTAATGGTTTTTTGGTAATTGGTTTATCCGGGAAGATTCTAATCCATATCTTTCCACCACGTTTAACATGCCGTGTAATTGTTCTACGAGCCGATTCAATTTGCCTGGCAGTTAACCTGCCACGACTAATCGATCTGAGGCCATACTCGCCAAAGCTGACTGATGACCCACGTACAGCAGTACCGTTATTTCTGCCTTTATGTTGCTTACGGAATTTGGTTCTTTTAGGTTGAAGCATCGCTTTATTATCCCTTCAACTATTTCTTGGATTCAGCATTAATAGACGCAATATGTGCATCCATATCAAATACCTCGCCTTTGAATATCCACACCTTGATGCCGATAATGCCGTAGGTAGTATTTGCCTCTGCAGTGGCGTAATCTATGTCTGCCCTTAAAGTGTGCAAAGGCACACGACCCTCTCGGTACCATTCGCTTCTGGCAATTTCTGCACCATTTAAACGGCCACCCACATTGATTTTTATTCCCTCTGCACCTAAACGCATGGTATTAGTTACTGCACGTTTCATTGCACGACGGTACATAATTCTTTTTTCGAGCTGCTGAGCAACACCTTCGGCGACTAACTGAGCATCCAATTCGGGCTTTCTGATCTCTTCGACATTCAATTGAACAGGAATACCAATCATCTTGGCGATATCTTGTCTTAAAACATCAATATCTTCACCTTTTTTACCGATGACTATACCCGGACGTGCCGTATGAATTGTAATATGTGCATTATTTGCGGGACGATTAATTTGAATCCGGCTAACCGACGCATGAGCTAATTTTTTCTTGATATACTCTCTGATTGTTAAATCCTGATGCAGGAAAACTGAATAATCCTGGCTATTTGCATACCACCTCGAATTCCAATCTTTAACTATACCAAGGCGTATACCTATTGGATGTACCTTTTGACCCATTTTCTGCCCCTACTCGTTTTCTGCGACTTTAACTGTAATATGGCAGGTTCTTTTAAGGATGTGATTCGCACGCCCTTTAGCTCTTGCCTTAAATCTTTTCATGGTCGCCCCTTCATTGACATAAACGGTAGACACTCTTAATTCATCAATATCCGCACTTTCATTATGTTCTGCATTTGCTATTGCAGATTCCAGAATTTTCTTGAATATAGCTGCGGCTTTTTTGGAACTGAATTTCAATGTATTCAATGCCTTTTCCACAGACATACCACGAATCTGATCGCCAACCAGACGTGCCTTTTGCGCTGACAATGGCGCGTTATTTAACTTTGCTGAAATTTCCATCAGTCACCTACCTCGATTTCTTATCGGCCACATGACCCTTGTAGGTACGAGTGGGTGCAAATTCGCCCAATTTATGCCCGACCATATTCTCGGAAATGAGAACCGGAATGTGCAGCCGACCGTTATGTATTGCAATAGTTAAGCCCAGCATATCTAGAATAATCATTGATCTTCTTGACCATGTT
>JAQTMV010000067.1 GCA_028714175.1 Methylococcales bacterium | reverse complement strand
TAAGGTCTGATCGCCCAGCGATCTAATACCGGCGTGGAAATTTTACCATACCGGCTCCAGCGGAGCCCTCCCAACGCCAGTTAGCACCAACCATGACTCGTTGGTCTGAGGCAAAGCCTCGTTAGTATCAATGGTTTGAAGACTTGTTTTTATGAGTCTGGCAGTCTTAGTTTTAAACGTGGATAGCTCCGTTTCAAGCGTCGTAATTTCAGTTTGTTCTTTTGCGTATTTTTCTTTATCTTTCTGTTGTTCGGCCTTAAGTTGATCAAGTTTCTTTCGTTCATCAATCTTTTCTTTTGCAACTAGCAGAATGCTTTTGATTGAATTATCCCAGTTTATGTTCTCTTTAATAAAGTTCTGGTTGAAGGTATGTATATTTAGGACTGAATTAACAAGGTTATTATGTGTTATTGCAACACTGCTTTCACAATTCACAGTGAATTCCGCCGAAGGGAATTTAGCTGGTTGAGTTTTCTTTTCTAGGGATTCAAATAGGTTGGAAAGTGTTGATTTGCCGCTACCGTTCCATCCATAGATCAAATTAAATTTACCAAAATCTTGTACCGCAGAGTTATCGCAATCTTGGAATATACCGAAATTCTTTAGCTTTTGTATATTTTTGATCATCTTCCGTCCATGTATCTATTTGCTACGAGAAACCTAAGAATTTATCATCTAGTTTTTACATACGAAATTAACACAATTTGCCCTGATTTCATGCTAAAAATTTTAATTTATAGTTTTTTCTTAGCTGAATAGGATGCAGAAATAATATATAGAAGCAAGCCGGGGGAACCGACCTGGGAAGTGCGCTTCCACATGATTCAACTATTAAACTATTGTGAGTATGCCTCTTCTGCTTACCTTAACAGAGTTGCAGACAGGTGAATTATTGAGGAATCAATCAAGAAACCTTTAATATTATGGCATGGTGTATTGAGAAATTACATTGAAGTAGTAGAAGAGAATAGAAATTACAACCCATGGGCACCCTATACTGCTTTGGTTGACCACTGGACCAAACGTCCGATCAAATTTCGTAAAACGATTTCCTAACAATGCGCTCCAGCAGACCGCATAGGTGCAGTAAATGTTGGGTTGGAACAGTATCAACCCAACCCTCCCTTCGACAGATTCAGGGCGAACGGTGGTTGCGTTGGATTTGTTCACTTGTTTCCGTTCGTGGTGAGCTCTTCGGCTACGCTCAGGAGAACCCTGTCGAACCACATATAAGCTTTTTATCAAGTTACTCCTCTTTAAAATGATTTCAGAAGAACAACAACTTAGCCGTCTCGACACTGCTTTTGCCCGTTTTCTTGGTGAGCGGACAACGTTCGATCCGATACAAAAACAGGCATTTGAAAACCTGGTGATGTCGGTGTCTTATGAGCAATGCCAGGGGCACAGTTGTATCCTGCTGGATGATGAAGGCAAGGCATTGATTCTCGCATCGGGGCTGGCGGTGTCGCATTCCCAGGCTAGAGCTAAAGAACCAGCAGCCTAGTTGCCTTTGGTTGTCGAACAGGACCGATTGTATCTGCATCGTTACTGGTTTTATGAAAACCGTATGGCAATGCAGATAAAGGCGATGGCCCAGTTAAGAGGAACGCATGGGCAGAAGATCGCCGCCAACCATGAAGCACTGTTTGACAAGTATTTTGGCACAAGCACAGATGAAACCGACTGGCAGCGCGAAGCTGCAAAAATGGCGGTCACACAGTCATTTAGTATCATTACCGGCGGCCCTGGAACGGGTAAAACCACGACAGTAGTCAAGATTTTGGCCTTGTTGCAGGAACTGGCAGAGCAGCCGCTTGTTATTGCCTTGGCTGCGCCGACCGGCAAAGCGGCGATGCGTCTTCAGGAATCAATAGGTTTCAGCAAAGCCGCGCTGCCGTGTTCGGAAACGATAAAGACGCACATTCCGGAATCTGTGACAACCTTGCACCGGTTATTAGGCGCAAAGCCACCATCCCCCTATTTTCGTCATGATGCGGCCGCGCCATTGGTTTATGATCTGGTTGTGGTTGATGACGCATCAATGGTTGATTTGGCCTTGATGAGCAAGCTGCTTTCCTTAGCGTGGAGGGGTATATAACCCGCACAGCATTGAGCATCAGGCGGGTATTGTTGAATCAATCATTTTTTCAACAACACTTTCTATTTCCCTAAGTTATTAAATTCCCACGGATTCAAAAGCTCAACACCGGTACGCACAAAGTCATCGGTATCTCTGGTAACTACCGTCATGCCGTGAACTAAAGCTGTCGCTGCAATAATGGCATCTCGATCTGATCGAGGATCAGGCACATGTAGCTTGGCGCAACATCGCACAACAGCGATATCGACGTTAAGAATGCGTTCTGAAAACGCGGGTAAAACATGCGCATTGAGCCAGGAACGAAGAACTGCTCCTTGTGTTGGATCCCTGCGTTCAACCAGAAGCACGCCAGTTTCAAGCTCCAGGATAGTAATCACTGATAAAAAAAGCCTTGTAGCAGAGATATTGTTCGCCCAGTTCACGACGTTGGTATCTGCTTTTCCCGATTTTGCTTTTCTTAATTCAGATATAACGTTGGTATCCAGTAAGTACATGCTAATTAGGATAAGTCTGCGGACTGGTAAAGACTTTTGCTTAAACGTGGCGGTTCAAAATCAATGTCAGCCGCATCCGGCATGGCCAGTAACTCGACAATGCTTTCTTTTTTGTCCGTGAGTTTTTGGTATTCCTCGATGGTTAATAAAACATGAGACGGATGGCCTCGGTCAGTTATAAAAACAGGGCCATTAACAGCAGCTCGCTTGACTCTGCTGACATCTTGATTAAATTCTCTGCTGGAAACGGTGGTGATACCCATAAAACCTCATTTATATAAGACAAATAGTTATGTTGCTACATAGTATATCGTAATTTGAAGTTAAAGTATACTTACCGCGGTCACGCCTGCGGATTTTCAAATAGCTGGAACTTTGGGTTCAAAAGTGTTTTTACTTGTTCGCTGAAGGTAGATTTCACTTTCTCAAGGCACTCGTCAATGGCCGCCTTGAAATGGCAAAATGTCTCGTGATACCGATTGTAAAGGCACTTCTTTTTGGTGAACTTCCATAAGCGCTCAATCAAGTTCAAATTGGGCGAGTAAGGGGGCAGGAAAAGGATGTCGATGCCCAGCGCTTTGGCTTGCTCCGTCACCTTGTTGCACCTTTGGTAACGGGCGTTGTCCATGACGAGTGTCAATGGGATGTCGGTGTGCTCTTGCTTGATCTTGAAGAGCAAGTCCACAATCGTGTCGGAGTTGATGTAAGCATCATTGGTTACAGTGACTAAGTCGGTGCCTTTTACACTGAAAGCACCCAGGACATTGTAACGTCTACGCCCGCTGGATGACTTGAGGAACAGTCGCTCAAAGCACCAAAGCATCCCCAGAAAAGCGCCCATCACAAAGTGCGCGGCGTCGACGAAGAAGACCTTGCGCTTGCCTTGTTGTTCTTCTTCCAGCAAGGGTTCAAGTTGGTCGTTTAAGAACTCAGCTTGCTTTTTCGGGTCGGCTTTTGCTGGGATAATCGCCATTTTGCGGAACTTCATGCCCAGGCGCTTGCGCATGAAGTCGCGGCAAGCACTGGGTCTTAGCTTGATCCCGGTCAGCACCTCGATTTCATGGGATGCCTCGGAGACAGTATGGGGCGGTTGTTTTAGAAAGTGCGACTTTATTTGATCCTGATAAGGCTGCAATGAGCTAACCGGACAATGGGGGCGAGACACGCCAAGCGCAGTCATACCACCCGCGTTATAGTCTTTCAGGTAACGCGTCACACTGTCAGCGCTGGTGCGGGCAATGCGCTCGATGTCCTTGTGCGCTAAGCCCAGTGCCTTAAGGTATACGACATGCAGCTTTTTCTTCGTCACTCCTGATGGGTGCTCCATAAACTGTTGGTACACTTGGTCAATGGTTTTTTCGGTAAAGTCGATCTTTAGCATGTCAGCTTTTGTGCTTAAATTTGGGCATTATACACGGTTCATTTTCCGCAAAAATGGCCGCGTGGGGTATATTACAGTTCTTCTGTCGCAAAGATTCACAAAGGCCAAGCCACACTTATCTGCGCAAAAATTATCCTGCTAAAGCCGTTGCCTGACTGACCAACCTCTCCTGCAAATTAATTCGCTTCGAGACGGATAATATGGTTATTGTTATCAACGGTAACCGTGCCCAAACGATCGTAAGTATAAACCTGCATCATACTTGGATTAAAGTCTCCAAGCCATTCCACGATACCCCACAACGGGATGAACAGAATCACGGTTTCCAGACCCATGCGGCTCTCGGAACGGCTATGGTCCGGTTCACCAAGTATTTTTACCATGTCACCGTAGGTCTGCCCTAGCTTGATCTGATTAAATAGATTATCAGACGCTCCTGGCTTGTAAACATGGGAGACGCAACCAATAAGCAGGGATTGAACCATGATAGCCAATATGGCGAACCGCGTAATATCTTTTATGGTTGAATGGGCTCCAGAAGCTTGCATTCGCTAATCTCTTTTTTTCCAATCTCAGGAGACACTTCTGAAAATTTTAAATGGCCGATAAAAAAGCCAATTCCAGTAGTAGTCTTTAGATATTTTCCCTGCCGGATTCCACCGTCACATCGGCTTCGTTAGTGGCTTCCGTACTAACCTCGAAATGCACAGGCCCAGGATTAGAAATGTATGGGAAATATCCGCCTGTCAGGATTTTGGTAATCGGCGTCTTGTTGGCAGTGACTGTGCCGTAAGCTCCACTACCCATACCTCCTGGTTGACGATAGATATAAACCACTCCCTTGCCAGCAGGTATGGGATCGACTGGTTTGAATGCTGGGCCGGATGCAGAACAGCCAACAATTAGTGCTGATGCAAGGATAATCCAGAGGTTCGAGCTATTAGATTTTCGATTTCGCATGATCTTGCTCCTTAATTTGTCTTTAAAAATTTAATCAGGCCGCGTAACCTGCTGCCGACGAAGCGTAGGGAAGTTGGAAGTCCGGGTTAAGTGCGAGGGTTAGGCAATTACCAAACAAAACAAGAGGCAGACGCGCCCACTGTTAAAATTTTTTTTCATCCTACCGGAATGTTCTTTCTGCCGACGTCTACTCCTTTTTCTCTAAGTGCTTCGATAACCTTTTGAGCAATAATTCTTCCATATTCCTCGCGGATTTTTAAATTCGCATTAGCTTTCATATTGTCGTCCCAGTTCGTCGGTACAAGTGCAGACAGGAAAGCTACTCCAGTCAAAACAAACCATCCGACAATAGAGCCCGATAATACACCCCTACCCGCACTCGCATAGTGGATGTCATACCTGTCCTTACTGTTCACTTCAATTCTCTTGCCATTTTTTACGTCCGAAATATTCGCCGCTGTATCTATATCCAGATAGTACAGTAGACCGTTCCACCAAGTGGAAAAAACAATTACGCCTGGCCACTGAGTAGCCCAATTTTGTGCTGCGTTATCAGTGTAAGCTGTTTTAATTCTGGTCTCTAGGACAAGGTCGGCAGGCTGAGTTTCAGAGGGTTTGCCTGGCGGATAATTTTGTATTATCCGAGAAAAACAGCCAGCGTGCCCCAAGGCGTCAACAATACTCTCTGATAAAGCCTGTTCATATTTGTCTTTAACTTCGGCAAACCTCACACCCAAAACCAACTGGGAACGAGGACAGTCCCTCACTAACGAGTAGCCGAGACCAGCACCTCCTCCATATTTAGCTTCTAAATCGTGTGCGCATCCGAACAACGCGGTGATGGCGCAAGCCACTACAAATGCTTGCAGAATGGACTTTATTTCAGTTCGCATGGAATGTTCCTTCTTATTTGTGAGAATAAAGGCCAAGATTTATATCATCATGGATTGCAGGTTTCACTGAAAGAGACAGTTAGCCTAATTTTATCTTTTCGAGTGGTTAAAAATTATTAGACACTTCGGCCGTTTTACCTTGTCGAGTCTTGTACTTGCATATAATCAACGATTTTTCGCATACTACTTTCAAGCGAAGGAGTGACCCCCCTTCATCCATTGATCGGTAAGCATTTTCAGTTTTGCCCATGTTTTACTGTCACTGGTTATTGGCAACCAGCCAGAGGCAACCAATAAGACTGCGAACCTTCATTCTGCAATTTCCCGTCCGGTCCCATATAATAGACATGATTGTCGACCGAGGAAATGCCCAGGTAGGCGTTGGTTGCCGAATAATAACGATAGTTGTAAGGGGGCCAAACCTGCGTGGGAGCTCCAGACGGAGCGAACAGGGTGGGATAATTTTTCTCCGCCCAATTGAACAGGCAGTCGGTTGGGGAAACAACAATATCTGGTTGTCCAATAGCGTGTAATTTTGTAACAAACACATCATCGCCACTCGATTGAAACGTCAATTCAGATACAAAGACAAAAATCTCACCGTTACTACCTATGGCCGGTGAGGAGACTGAAGGAAGAACAAATGGTGCAGAGAAGTTGACAATCCATTTAGCACCGCCGTCGGGGGTTATGGCATAAAGCTTACCAACAGTTGATCCGAGATAAACAGTTCCATCCCCACCTATCGCAGGAGACGAAAAAGATAATAGCCCTCCCCTCAGAAAAATCCATTTGAGTGAACCATTTGGCATTAAAGCGTGGAGAGCCTGATCACTATCATTTGAAGCTACATAAACAGTTCCATCGGCAGCGATTGCTGGTGTAGATTCAACCCCACCATCTATAGGATACGTCCATTCTAGCGTTCCATTCGGGTTGATTGCTAAGAGTCCTTGGAAGGCTTTATTTTGCGCATATTGTACCCCGATGTAAACTGTGCCGTCTGGCCCAATCGCTGGTGAAGATACAAACCATGGGAATTGATCGGGTTGATATTTCCACTTCAGAGTGCCATCGGAGTTTACGGCATAGACATATGAATTAAAATGATGGGAGGCAAAATATATTACTCCCGAGGAGGCGTCTATTGCAGGTGATGAAGCGACTCCCCCTGTCTTATATATCCACTTAATGCCTCCATTTGGATTAACAGCATAGAGTCCTCCGCTTCCTCCCACATAAAGGGTTCCATCTGGGGCAATAGCGGGAGACGATACTTTATAGACCCAGTTATAGATTGGTATAGTCGCTATCCATTTGAGAGTGCCGTTTGGATTAATAGCATAAAGCCCACCCGGTTTCATGATATACACGGTCCCGTCTGACCCAATGGCTGGCGTTGAATACCTGCAATCGTAGTAACAATCATTGGTTTCATAATACCATTGTACATTTCCGTCTGGTTTTACAGCGTATAGCCTAAAGCCATATCCAGCATCGTCTGTACCAATGTAGATGATACCATCAGGTCCGGTTATGGGTGTTGACTGCGAGGCCGTACTTGTTCTCGGACCTCTATCTGTAAGTAAACTCCACTTTTTCTGCCCAATGATAGGTCCTAAATAGGCACTCTGGCCCGTATGTTCTTGATCATGGCCAAACATCGGCCAAGAACTATTAGCATGTTGTGCGGATACGTTAGAAATCGAGCCGAAGAAAAACACACTAATCAGGAATAGGAAAAATCCACACGCCTTTGTTAAAGTTATTTTCATTTGTTTGTACCAATTATTAAGTTGTCTCGCGTCAATACTGACAGGTAAGCGATGTTTTTTTACGACAAACTCCCCACAGGTGTTGGTTTTTAGGGAGCATCGGAACAGAAAAACAAATAAAAAAGATTAACTCCCTCCCCTAGCCTTCACGAAGTCACACTCGGCAGTCCGGCTTTCCATCATTCTGGATCCGCGACTTTCCGCCCCTACCTTACTATAGGTTTGGCTATAGCAAATTAATTTATGACAAAACTACCAAATAAAGTGTTTCTACGGAGTATTTTTAATCAATTTTGACCGCTTTGAAGAAACCAGTGATCGAATCGTAAAGTATCCTTAGACACTTCGTGCTGTTTTGTCTAGTCGAGCTTTTACCTGCGTAGTATCAACGTTTTTTTGCTTGTTTCTATTAAGTAAATGTGTGACTGCCCCCCTCAGTCCACCAACAGGAAGTGGCTTCTGCTTTGCCCCGTTTTACTGTCACAGGTTACTGGCAACCCGCCAGAGGCAACCAATTAGATAGTGGGCCTACATCCTGCAATACCCCATCAGGACCCAGGTAATATACATGGTTGTTAATGGATGAAACGCCTACATAAGAGTTTGTATTACTATAATAGCGATAAGTATAAGGCGATTGAAATTGTGATATTGCCCCAGCTGGTGAAAATAAGTTTGGGTAAGCGTTTTCCGCCCAATTAAGAAGACACTCTATGTCATTAACAGTAGTTGTATTCTGTGAAAACTCAGCGGTCGAGTTTTCTGTACACGAAAAGGGTATGCCATACGCTGTACCCGCAGCAACCCCCGTACCCTTTAGGGTAAATTGTTTTTCTTCGTTTACTGTACCCGTAAGGGTAAAGCTATTTTGAAAAATAGTTATGCCAGCATCAAGAGGAACAAAAAAGGCACCAGAAAAATTAATTTGATTGCCTGTTATTTGACCGGATCTGACCACATTAAAACTGGGAGTCACATAGCTTATATTACAACCGTTCTGCAAAATATCGACTGTCCCGGAGCCGCTTAGAGGTACAGAATCAATAATGCCGGCATAGACACAGGTTCCCGTTCCGCTCTCCGAAACACTCCATCTGCCAGCTATATTTATACATTCCGCCCCACTTAAATCTTTAGGTGTGACATTGAGCTCCGTCATATCATAATTAGGCTTCGGAAAATCGAACTGCCCAGTGTTTCCGTCCATGGCACCAATGATTCTTATTGTTGGAGCAGAAACCACTTCGGCTGACGAGAAAAGCAGACATACAAGCACACCTACTAAAAACGATTTTTTCATCTTCTTTTCTCCTCTTTAATATTAACCTGGTAGGGTGGCAACGCTGTTTTAACCACCATTTTTCGGCTTTTGCGGTATTCCGCTCATCCATCATAGACAGTGACACCCATTTCGCATGGGCACGAAAAGCATGCATCCACCCTCGCTAAGTAGATGTAAATAAATAACTGGCCGTTTTAAATCGTTTCGATATAATGGTGGAATGATTGATATCGCAGTTATAGATGGCATAAAGAGGAAATTCAACCGCCTGGAACCTGATGTTGGCGCCAACAACGAAGTAATTGTGAATTTAATTGGTCACACGACTACGGATACAGGACTCACAATTCAAGCTGAGTTGGATAAAAATACCTACGCAACTGGGATTAAGGTGAGTGATGAAGACCTCAAGAGAGTCAACCTCTTGCCTGCCAGGTTTGATGGCAAGGATTGGAATTATGCCATTAAATCTCAACTATCAAGGAAATGAAAGCGGCCAGTTATTTATTTACATCCACTAAATTATTTACCTACAATTTATTTTCGCAGAAATTTTCCAATTAGGTCACTGACAATTGTCAGTAAATGCCACAATATGCAATACTCTGTCAAACCGAATGCCGGAACGAAAATTGGGCAAATGTAAACAGGATTTTGCGTTGAGATCGAAACAATATTTTTGGGGACCCCGCAATGATTAGATGGCAATCCAGGCAAAGCGGATGTGCAGGAGAATCGGCTAAACTCAGAGTGCCGATTTGTAAAAACGCGCTGCTCAATCATGACGAAAACTGCGCTAATTGCTGCTTAAAGAATATATTGTCAGCAGATCAGCACGTGCAACCGGAGCTGGAACGCATTCAACAGATTATCGGCAATCTCGATTTTCGTGCGAATGCGGCTTTATATCGGGAGGGCGATACCGGAACAAACCTTTACAGCTTACGTTTCGGAGCAGTGAAGCTGATCCAGCATCTGCCCAACGGTTCGGATCGCATTGTCCGGCTTATGCATCAGGGCGACGTCATCGGGCTTGAAACTCTCTGCCATCCAGTTTATCAGCACTCAGCGATAGCTTTGGTCAAAACCAATGTATGCCGCATTCCCAGCCTGGCAATAACTGAACTTGAGCGCCATGATCCACGCTTGCATGATGAGTTGTTGCTTAGATGGGAAAGCAATCTGGAGCGGGCAGATATGTGGATTACGCAATTATCGACCGGGCCGGCCGGGGCACGTTTAGCTCGCTTGATCCGGTTTATCAAACAGCGCGATTCGGCCACCCCCGACAACCTTGTCGCTTTACCGCACCGGGAAGACATAGGGTCGATGCTGGGTGTGACTACCGAAACGGTTTGCCGTGCCATGTCCAATTTTCAAACTTCCGGAGTTTTACGCAGAATCAACGATAATCTGTTCGAGTTTGACCCCATCCGCATCGAAAAACTGGCGGATGATTGAGTCAGGTATACGCAACGCTTTTCTGAGCACCGTTTTTATCGGCAAATGGTAGGCAAACGAGTAAGCTGTTTGCCTATACTGCTCTTAAGCTCGGTTAGCAATATCTGAAATCCGGCAATTCTCCCGCGAATTCCGGGCCATCAACCCAAGCGAATGTTTACAGCGCGGACTTCTCAAGAATCAGCACCCGCTGGGTAACGCCGCATACCAGCGTATAGGGTATGGTATCTGCGCAGAGGGCAATTTCTTCAACGGCCAGGCCAGCGCCCCACAAAGTCACCGGGTCGCCGGGTTTTGCTTTCGGTTGGGTTTCCAGATCGACGGTAATCATGTCCATTGACACCCTGCCGATCAGAGGAACGCGCTGTCCATTAACCAGAACGGGGGTTCCGGTTTTGGCATAACGCGGATAGCCGTCGCCATAACCAATGGCTACAACGCCCAGTATAGTCGGCTTTTCGCAGATCCAGGTGCCTGAATAACCCACTTTATCGCCTCTTGATATGGGTTTTACCGCGATCAGACGTGAATGTAATCCCATAACCGGCTTTAATCCCAGTTGCGCGCCGGTGTTATCCGGAAATGGTGAAATGCCATATAACATTACGCCCGGACGTACCCAATCGGTTAAGGCTTCTTTCCAGGCTAAAATTCCGGCTGAGTTGGCAATACTGCGCTGACCTGGCAAAAGCCCCACCGTATCATTGAATAAACTGATTTGTTTGAGCGTTGTAGTATCCTGTTTATCATCAGCATTGGCTAGGTGCGTCATCAAACTTATCGGGTGCCTGATGATGGAACACTGGTTTAAGCGTTGATAAGCCGCGTTAAATTCTTCGGGTTTAAAACCGAGACGGTTCATGCCGGTATCGAGTTTTAACCAGATTGCGCAAGCTTCTTGTTCTGTTCTGTTCTCAAGAATTTCCAGCTGGGTAAAAGAATGTACCAAAGGGTCCAGCCGGTATTTCACCAATTCGTCTAATTCCTCGGCGCAGGTAAAACCCTCTAAAACCACAATCCTTCTTTTATTCCCGGCCTTGCGCAAACGAATTCCTTCATCAACCCGCGCCACTGCAAAGGCATCGACATTTTGCAAGGCTTCGGCGATACGCAGCAAACCATGCCCGTAACCATTCGCCTTGATAACTGCCATGATCTTTGCATCCGGTGCATAACTACGTACCTTTTGCAGGTTATGCTCGGCAGCATTCAAATCAAGTACTGCATAGACTGCCGGTATCATTCATAATCTCCTGCGCTATATCGACTTCCGGCGTGATTTTCAAAACGCGTATATTGCCCCAGAAAGGTGAGTCTGACTGTTCCCAGCGGACCATTACGCTGCTTGCCGATAATAATCTCGGCCATGCCCTTATCCGGGCTGTCTTCGTTATAGACCTCGTCCCGGTATACAAACACAATCAAATCAGCATCCTGTTCAATTGCGCCCGAATCACGCAAATCGGACATCACCGGGCGTTTATTGGGGCGTTGTTCAAGATTACGATTTAGCTGCGATAATGCCACAACAGGGACATTCAATTCTTTGGCCAATGCCTTTAATCCTCTGGAAATATCAGAAATTTGCTGCACCCGGTTTTCACCACTGGCAGGCGACTGCATAAGCTGTAAATAATCCACAACAATCAAACCCAATTGACCATGTTCGCGCGCCAGCCGCCTGGCTCTGGCACGCACTTCGGTAGGCGTTAAAGCGGGCGTATCATCAATAAATAAATTAGTGCCTGCCAGTAAATTAATGGCCGAAGTCAAGCGCGGCCAATCATCATCTTCCAGCTTGCCGGTTCTGACCTTATGCTGATCTATACGGCCTAATGAAGACATCATCCGCATCGCCAGCGAATCGCCAGGCATTTCCATACTGAATACTGCAACCGGCTTATCGCTTTTGAGGGCAACATTCTCGGCCATGTTCATCGCGATTGTGGTTTTACCCATCGACGGTCTGCCCGCTACAATAATCAAATCGGCAGGCTGCAAACCGGATGTTAATTCATCAAAATCAGTAAATCCGGTACTGGCTCCGGTAATAGCCCCTTCCTGTTCAAACAGCGTTTCAATTTTATTAACCGCTTTGGCCAGTAGCGACTTAATGGGTATAAAACCGCCGCCTTGGCCTTTTTGCCGCTGTTCCGCTATTTGAAAGACCTGCCGCTCTGCATGCTCGAGCAGTTCAGCGGTATCACGACCCTCTGTATTAAAAGCGGAATCTGAAATTTGAGTCCCGATATGAATCAGTTGCCGCAGTACCGAGCGATCCCTGACAATATTGGCATAGGCGACAATATTGGCGGCACTGGGTGTATCTCTTGCCAGCATGATTAAATAAGGCAGACCACCGATAGTTTCCAGCTCACCTATTTCTTTTAGCGAATCCGACAGCGTAATGACATCAAAAGGAATTTGATTTTCTGCGAGTTTTTCAATCGTCCTGAAAATCAGCTGATGGCCTCTGCGATAAAAATCAGTTTCAACAACCTTGTCTGCTATTGAATCCCAGGTTTGATTATCCAGCATTAAACCACCTAAAACCGATTGCTCGGCCTGTATGGAATTGGGCGGGACTTTTAAGGCATCAAGCGAATAATCACGGTCGAGGGAATAATTTTCAGGCATAGGTATAGATGCTAAAAGAACAAATGATAACACGCTGGCTATTTTCAGTCATTGGGCACACTATTTGTCAGGATGAGATTAAAAGTTCGGGTGGCTCAACAAGGGTGATATTTTTAGGTCAATTGAAGCATTTTTTATATTATATAGGGTTGAGGGTGGTTGATTATTGGTTTTTACCAAGATGAACATCTGATTTTTTGTCCTGTTTAAGCCCTGTAAATAAATTTTTTGGTTAGGAAGGTCTGTGAAAATTTCTATTGTTGTTCCTGTTCATAACGAAGCCGACAATATCATCTCCTTGATTAAAGAGATAATAAACGCCATGAGTCTGGCGGAAGCCTATGAAATAATTTATGTTGATGACGGGAGTAATGACCAGACAGCGCCTGTTTTAAAACAGGCGCTGCAAAACTTTAAAATGCTGAGAGTCATTCAACATCAACAGAGTTGCGGACAAAGTAAAGCCATTCATACCGGCGTAAAGGCAGCAAATTATCCCTGGATTGCTACGCTGGATGGCGATGGTCAAAATGATCCCGCCGATATTCCTCGTTTATATGAGGTATTAATGCAACAAAAAGAAACCATAAGCAATTTATCGATGGTGGCCGGGTGGCGAAATAAACGTTATGATTCCCGGTGGCGGCTGTTTTCATCTAAAGTGGCTAATACTGTGCGTTCACGTTTACTGGGCGACAATACGCCGGATACCGGTTGCGGCTTAAAGGTGTTTTCAAGGGATGGGTTTCTGGAATTACCTTATTTTGATCACATGCATCGCTTTTTACCCGCGTTAATTTTAAGAGCAGGAGGCCATGTGATATCCGAGCCGGTTAATCACAGATCCAGAACTAACGGTTATTCAAAATACGGCACTTTCGATCGGCTTTGGGCAGGACTTATTGACTTATTAGGGGTAATCTGGTTACAGAAACGTGCCAAACCGGCAGTGATAAATGAAATTGGAACTGAATAATGAGACCGTTCAGTTGTATTACTAGCCACGAAGGACACGAAGGGCATGAAGAAAATTAATATTTCGTGTGCTTTGTGTTCTTCGTAGTGATTTTATAACACATTGTGCAACAACGGTAATCAAATGTTATAGGTTTTGGTTAACTCTTTCAGGTAAGCTAAAAAGTCATCTTTCAGTTCTTTGTGCAATAGCCCATGTTCTACCGTCGCTATTAAAAAACCCAGCTTGGTTCCGCAATCATAGCGTTTGCCTTCGAATTCATAAGCTAACACCTGTTCATCAGCCAATAACTCGGCAATGGCATCGGTTAATTGAATTTCCCCGCCCGCGCCCCTGCCCGTCTCTTTGATTTTGTCAAAGATAGCGGGAGTTAAAATATATCGGCCCACTACGGCTAAATTTGAGGGGGCCGCATTGGGCTTAGGCTTTTCCACAATCAATTCAACAACGCCGGATGAACCTGAAAATTCAGCCGTTCTGACAATGCCATATTTATCGGTTTCCGAAGGATCTACTCTTTCAACACCCAGGATAGAAGAGTGTGTCTTCTCATACATCTTGACCATCTGCGCCATACAACCCCGGCCTGCGTCTTCTATCAAGTCATCCGCCAGTATCACCGCAAATGGTTCATCACCAATAACGGGTCTGGCGCAATAAACAGCATGACCCAAACCTAACGCTTCAGCTTGTCGAATAAATATACAGGACACATGCGGCGGCAGAATATCCTGAATCAACTCCAGCATTTCAGTTTTACTCTTTGCCTCCAGTTCTTTTTCAAGCTCGTAGGCTTTGTCAAAGTGATCCATTATTGCGTTTTTATTACGTCCGGTAATAAAAACCATCGTCTCAATACCCGCTGCAACCGCTTCTTCTACCGCATATTGAATCAAAGGCTTATCAACAACCGGCAGCATTTCTTTTGGACTCGCCTTGGTTGCCGGCAAAAAACGTGTACCTAAACCGGCAACCGGGAAAACTGCTTTGGTAATTTTTTTAATCATTAACTATTTCCTTTTTATTTAAATTGGTAAGGTACAAATTGGCCACCTTTTGCCCTGCGCCTTATTCAACCTTAAACACGCCCGTATTGATCGACAAAGCGAACAATATCATCTTCACCCAGATAACTTCCCGATTGAATTTCAACAATTTCCAGGGGAATAACACCGGGGTTTTCAAGACAATGCACAATACCCAAAGGGATATAGGTGGATTCGTTTTCAGTAATTAACAGCTTTTCATCGCCCTTGGTAACTAATGCCGTACCTTTAACAACAACCCAGTGTTCGGCGCGATGATGATGTTTTTGTACGGATAACTTACCGCCCGGTTTAACCACAATTCGTTTTGTCTGGTGGCGATCGCCGATATCAACCAGATCATAATGTCCCCAGGGCCGGTAGCATTTCCGGTGAAAATCGGCTTCGTTGCGCTTAAGTTCTTTTAACTGGACTACAATTTGTTTGACTTCCTGAACCCTGTCCTTAGGTGCAATCATAACCGCATCATCAGTTTCTACAACCACCAGATCCTGAACGCCAATAACTGCAACGAGTTTATTTTGGGCGTGTATATATGAATTTTGGGTATCAACTGTCAACACATCACCGCTAATGGCATTGCCGAACGGGTCTTTATCGGTCACTTCCCATAAAGCGGACCACGATCCTACATCACTCCAGCCGGCATCCAGCGGTATAACAACTGCCTTGTCTGTTCGCTCCATAACGGCATAGTCGATAGAATCAGCAGGACAAGTGGAAAATAGCTCTTTATCCAAGCGGACAAAATCCAGATCAACTTTTGCGGTTTTAAGCGCTTGCCGGCAAATTGCCAACATCTCGGGGTTAAATTTTTCCAATTCGCTCAGAAAGCTACCGGCTTTAAATGCAAACATGCCGCTATTCCAGTAATAATCACCGCTTTGCAAATAATGTTTTGCCGTGTCTGCGTCTGGTTTTTCAACGAATGCCGCTACATTAAAAGCCCCCCCTTGCGGCAATGCATCGCGCTTGATATATCCATAACCGGTTTCAGGTTCGCTTGGAACTACACCAAACGTAACTAAAAACCCCTGTGCTGCCAAAGCTTTTGCCTGGATTATCGCTTTATGAAAAGCCGCCAGATTTGATATGACATGATCAGCAGGCAACACTAGCAATATTTCATCCCCGGATGTCGCCGTTAATGCCGCCATAGCTACCGCAGGCGCGGTATTCCTGCCGACCGGTTCGAGAATTATAGCGGCCGGTTTTGCGCCTATTTCCCATAATTGTTCGGCCATCATAAAGCGATGATCTTCATTGCATACTGCAATCGGCGCTTTTAATCCTTCAAGACCGTTCAACCTGAGAATTGTTTCCTGAATCATTGTATGATCAGTGATCAGCGGCAAAAATTGCTTGGGGTACTGTCCTCGAGATAGTGGCCAAAGTCTTGTACCCGAGCCACCCGATAAAATAACGGGAGTCATAATGTCCTGCTCCTTAAATTTAATTTTTTATACAAAATAATCTTCATGGTGCCTATAATATCACTTGTTTATAAACATCTTGTATTTTAGTTCAGCGTTCTGTATGTTGCCAGCTTGTTGCTGGAAAACGTGCTTTATAACTTGTTAGCTAACAGTCTTCTTAATAATCCCTCGTTGCATGAGCAAGTTTACAACATTTTGAACACTTTCATCTAAAGTTTGTTTATGAGTGCTAACGACCAGCTCAGGTTGTTCCGGCGCTTCATAAGGGGAGCCAATGCCGGTGAAAAAAGGGATTTCCCCAGCCCTGGCCTTTTTATAGAGACCTTTTACATCTCTTTGTTCGCAGGTTTCGATTGGGCATTGGCAGTATATTTCCAGAAAGTCCCCATGAGGGACAAGCTTTCGGGCGGCATTTCGATCGGACTTAAAAGGTGAAATAAAGGCAGTTAAAGTGATAATACCCGCTTCTGTCATTAATTTGGCTAACTCGCCAATTCGCCTGATGTTTTCAACGCGATCATGATCACTGAATCCCAAGTCACTGCATAAACCGTGACGGACATTATCGCCGTCGAGAACAAAGGTGGAAATGCCGATATTATAAAGATAATCTTCCACTGCATGAGCTAAAGTAGATTTTCCAGCGCCCGATAGCCCCGTGAACCAGAGAATAACACTTTTGTGTCTATGCAGCGCTTCCCTGTCAGAACGTGTTACAGTTGCATGATGCCAGACGGTATTAGTGCTTTTTGTTGTCATGTCCAATATCGATAATTATAGTGTATGCACATCATTATCAGCTCTTTTAAATCTCCTCTCCCTAACCTTCTCCAGCAGGAGAGGGAATGAAGGTGCTGACAATGAAGTGCGAGAGTATAAATGAATTTAACGGTATTTTTGTTCAAATGCCAGAATAAATGCCGATAACTGATCAAGCGGCAGATGATTGATACCAGCCGCGCTTTTGCGACCTCCCCCCGTTGTAAATAACGAACACAATTCATCAGCGCCGGATTTGTTCGTTAATGGCGCCCTGACACTGATTTGGTAGCCGCCATGAGCATTGTAACTTAAGACAGCATGAGCGCGAGCCGGATTTTGATTGGCAAGTTCGTTGCCAAATACGCCGCTAACTCGTCTTGCCCAGGCCTCGTCAGGCAAGATATAAACGGCTATCTCATCTGTACAGTATTCAGGTTTGATCTGCTGAGCCTGTGCCATATCATTTGCATAGCCCGTTAAAAGTTTTTGATAGACAGTTGAGTTGTCAACCATAAAGTCAAAAGGAGATATGTAGGGCGCTAATTCACGGTAAAGCGCATCCGGTTCGAAGTGCAGATCAGTGATGCGATTACCGTAGGCGTTATAATTGATACAAATACCCAGGTCTTTAAGTAGCTTAAGCTGGTTTGCCGTTAATGACAGGGCCTGGGCAGCGTGTTCTGCGCTGCCGGTCAGGTTGTCCCCGAAAGCAGCGGTTACCGCCCACGCACGGTATTTTCCTTCGAGGTATTGATCGACCAGGAGACTGGTGCAGGTATTTGCAGAGGTATCGATTATCGTTTTAAGATGGGGGTGTAGCGGGATATCACCCGATTGATGATGATCAACATAAAACACATTAGCGCCTTGCCGGAGTATTCTATCCAAAGCAGTACGATTTTTTTCTAACGAGATATCCAGTACCGTTACCTGATCGTTTTCCTGGACTGACAGGCGTTCCAATAACTGGATATCCCTTTTTACACCTGTCACCAGTTTTGCTGTAGCGGGCCGAGCCAGACGCAATTGTACAAGTGCGCAAATGCCATCTGCATCACCGTTAAATACATCAATTTGCATAGTTTTCCCCTGTTTGCTTGCGGATTCTATTCTACGCGATGAATCAGGCAATTCAAAAACATCATGGATTGAAATACTTTGTTGGATGTAGAATGTCAAAAACCAACCTGAAATAACCCTTAATTAATGACAACTCAAGACCAATTGGTAAATCTGCGTTTTTTCAGAGCAAGCTTCAAGCGTTTTCTGCCAAACTCACAGGCTGTTGCCCTGGCTGTTATTTTAATCGTCAGTTTTGTGCTGATTTATTCATTGTCCACTATATTGATGCCTGTTTTTGCATCAATTGTCCTGGCCTATTTGCTGGAAGGCCTGGTGGCCCAAGCTGAACGCGCCAGAGTACCGCGTTTGCCGGCGGTATACCTCGTGTTTTCAGGATTTATGGCCTGTCTTGGATTTTTACTGTTTTATTTGATGCCGCTTGTTTCACAACAAGCTGTCGATCTTGTTCAACAAATTCCAGAGATTATTAACAGAGCGCAAACCGAAATAATGCGCTTGCCGGAAATGTATCCGAAATTGATTTCAGAAAGCAAACTTCAGCAGATACTGTTTGCAGTTCAGCGGGAATTATTAACGTACGCACAAAATGTATTGTCGCTTTCAGCTGCTTCAGTAATGGGTATTGTGAGTGCAATGATTTATCTGTTTCTGGTACCCATGATGGTTTTTTTCTTTTTAAAGGATAAACAGTTGTTAATTTCCTGGTTTTTGCAGTTTATGCCCAGAGACAGACATCTGACGGTGCGGGTATGGGAGGAGGTCGACGTACAGATAGGCAATTATGTACGCGGCAAGTTTGCCGAAATATTTATTCTCTGGTTTGTCAGTTATGCGACTTTTGCAGCGCTGGACTTAAATTATGCGATGTTGCTGGCTGTATTAATGGGTTTATCGGTAATCATTCCTTATGTGGGCGCAACGCTGGTTACTTTTCCGGTGCTTGGCGTCGCTTATTTTCAGTGGGGTTTAAGTGGCGATGATTTTATGTACATTGTTATTGCTTACACAATTATCCAGACATTAGACGGCGTTGTGCTGGTACCGGTGTTATTTTCTGAAGCAGTCAATTTACATGCTGTTGCAATTATCGTCGCTATTTTATTTTTTGGTGGAATGTGGGGCTTTTGGGGCGTGTTTTTCGCTATTCCGCTAGCGACTGTTGTTAAAGCGGTATTGACGGCATGGCCAAGAATTGGCGATAAAACTAACGCTATATTTACTGATATGAGCGCTCAAGACCCATCAAAGTTTTAACATGAACAGCGACACTGGCAGCCAGGGCATTGAGATTATAACCGCCTTCTAATGCTGAAATAATTTTGCCGCCGCAACAGCAGTCAGCAATGTCCATCAATTCTTTAGTGATCCAGCGAAAATCATCTTCAGCCAGCATAATAGCCGCTAACGGATCATCCCGGTGAGCATCAAAACCCGCTGATACAAGCAGTAATTCGGGTTTAAAGCTTCTAAGCGCGGGTAAAATAATAGCATTGTACTTTTGCCTGAATTCAACGCCTGAATCACCTGCTGCAAGCGGCACATTGATAATATTGCCAATACCGGTTTCTGTCGGATAGCCGGTACCGGGATAATAGGGCATTTGATGACTGGAGGCATAGAGAACATAGGGCTGATTAAAAAAAGCCGCTTGTGTGCCATTGCCGTGATGGACATCGAAATCAACAATCGCGAGGCGTTCCAGATGATAATGGCGGCGCGCAAATTCAGCTGCAATCGCTACATTGTTAAAAAGACAAAACCCCATAGCCGAAGCCGGTTCCGCGTGATGTCCGGGCGGACGTATCGCGCAAAAGGCATTGTCAGCCTTACCGGTCATAACCTGGTCAACTGCATCACAAACGGCGCCTACCGCGCGAAAAGCAGCTTGTTCCGATCCCGGCGACACGACTGTGTCATAATCCATATAGTGTTCGCCTTGCTCCGGTATTGCTGCCCGGATGTCATCAATATAACATTGTGGATGAATCAGCCTGATTTGCTGTTCTGTACCGAGGGGCGGAGATACCCTGATTAAACTTGAAAACTCTGGCGCTGCAAGCGCTTTTGCTATGCTTCTTAGTCGGTCAGCACATTCAGGGTGGCCTGTACCTGTATCGTGCAAAAGAAAATCCGGGTGGCTATAATAAAGTGTCTTCACAAAGCCTCGCTTAAAAAAGCTGTCAAAATGATATCCTTTTTACCAATCATTTAGTTCCATTACAAGATGTTAGTTGATTAGAAAGGTCCTTCAATTATCAATAAAGTCACTCCGGCATGGACAAAACCGTGAGCTAACTCACTGGTGAACTTGGCGAACCCCAACATCGCTGGTTTGCATAAGCTTTTTGTTGGGGTTCGTATCTCAACCTTTGCGCAGTTAAAATCCGGTATAACCAATTTCCATTTCCGGACTGCTTGTATACTTTACACAGTCTCAATTGAGGATAATCATTGTGGCCGTTTTATCCATAGCCTACGTAAGTATTTATACGGATTGTATTTTGAAAGAAACATATTAATAATAATTACCGGCTCAAGCGGGTGTTAGATTATATTGGCTTTTCCGTTGCCCAATTTTTTGTAAAATCAAAATATTCACCTGACTTTATTATTGGGTTATCGAAGGTCTGTGAGGGCTGGTCTTCGGCAATGCAACGACGACGGATACACTTTATTTCGATGCCGGCATTAACGATGAATAGCATGGACTGTTTGGCAGACTATCTGCTGTTCCAGAACCAACTATTTTTCCGGCGATGATTTTGGTCTTGGTAGTTGCTGGTTCGCATACGCGCCGGTTAACCCGTAAAAGTGGGCGGCTGCTCTTTGAGCTGGGAACAAATGCCTGATAATTGTATCAACTCCGGTTGCCAACAACGTTATACAGCCTTGGCGGCTGGTCGTTCAAAATATTAGCCGTTCTCAACTACGGCCACGAAATTAAATTTCTCAAAATAGAGGAGGCACTATGGTAACTCTTGGATTACTCGTAAAAATGGAAGCCAAACCAGGCAAAGATTCCGAAGTAGAAGAGCTTCTCTTATCGGCCCTCACAATGATCCGGCGAGAAGCAAATACAACTGCATGGTTCGCCATTCGCTTCGGGCGCTCGGAGTATGGCATCTTCGACGTTTTCCCGGACGAGGCGGCACGGGAGGCGCACTTGTCGGGTCCGGTGGCAAAGGAACTTCTGGGACAGGCCGATGTATTGTTCACAGAGCCACCCAGGATTCAGAAAGTTGATATACTGGCGGACAAACTCCCTGTAACTACACCCAACGAACCTGATACGAAAGCACTGCTGCTCACCTTCAAAGCGAAATCGGGCAACGAACAAGAGGTTGAGCAATTCCTCCGCGACGCAAAGCCCTTGGTGGAAGCAGAGCCTGATACTACGGCATGGTTCGCTATTCATCTGGATGATGGCGAGTACGGCATCTTCGATGTGTTCCCTGACCATACAGGACGATTTAAGCATTTGACCGGGCACGTACCAAGAGAATTAGCAAAGCACGCACTGTCATTGCTGGGCAGCTTTCCAGATCCGAGCTTGCCCAACCTCCTCGCTGAAAAGTTAGGGGAGTAACTAGCATAAAATGAGTTTAATCTACGGAAGCTGAAGCTTTGTGGACCTGGTCACTCCGGCTTCCGTTAGACTATTTGTGCGGGTGGGATAATGGATATGATGGCTTTGCGTAAATGACAGCCACCATACAACGCCAGCACTCCACTCGACCCAAGGAACACGCCGTCCGTCTGGCGTGCGCCGCCATCGCCCAGGACCTAAATTTGCCGCTCGACCCTATTGTGCCGGTTTGCATGGCGCCGGAACAAGCCGCCTACAACATCGAAGAGGGGCTCATTCCATTGATTCACGAACAACTTAACGAAGCCCAACAGATGCGTTATTTACGCTGCCTGCGCCACCAGCAAGACATTAGTTACTGGAAGCACTGGAAACAACCAGCTATCCAGGCCGGCCAGCTTATTCTAAAGCTGGGGACAAAACCGTGAACCAATGTAGGGGCAATCCCTTGTGGTTGCCCTTTCTACTCATTCTCTTGCGGTTTTTTTAAGAAGGGATATTTTCAAATAGGGCAACCACAAGGGATTGCCCCTACGCATATATTAAACCCCGACTATTCTTGATTCGATTACTGCCTTCCATGCCGTCTGAGGTACTCTGATAGTCTCAAGTAGCGAGTATCGTTAAGCAAATTGGGTGATGCACCCTGGATTGCTTGCAGGCATTCGTTGAGATCGGTAGGTGGCCACTGGGTGCTGTCGCTGATTATTCTGTTTATAAAATCTAAAGCGGCCTCGGGAAATCTCTGCGGCAATTTCGACTGATGAAGTAAATTGATTACATAGTCGGGAAGATCAACTGGGATCAACCAATTTTTCAATTCGGCCAGCGCATCTGGGAAAGCCTCATCGGCTGCGATACAGAGCTGCGCTAGGCTTTCCGCGATTGGGGACGAAATTTTGTCACGAGACTTTGGCCAGACTGATTTTAGATAGGGCCGCACGCGGTTATCCCAATATTCACGGCGCTGTTCGCCTGACCCTTCAAGTGCGCGAGCCAGTGCCTTTGCCGCGTGGTGTAGACCCTCCGGTGGCAGCGCGCTGGTTGCTTGCGCGAATTCTTTAGCCAAAAAAGTATCTCCCAATTCTAGTGCGGCAAATGTCAGGAAATCCGCATACTGACAGGCATGGTCGCCGAGTTGTGCATAGTGAGCTGCTGTCGCCAGCATGGGCTGCTTAATGGCTATCAGCAGAGGTCTGTGGAGACGCGGTGACCACAGAAAACCCTCCCATGCCGAGCGGGCCTCTGATTCTGATTGCTGCCAGTCAAACAGTGGCAACAAATTCCCAGTCGCCCAAATGCTATCCACGCGGAATAGAGCAATAGCGTGAGTAGCCAGTACTACCCGACCGTAACGAAATTTGTTGATACGCGTATCACACAGGGTGGTGAACACAGGTTTAATGCTCTCAGGTAAGCCTTGATCGTCTTGCGGCGATTGGCGATACCACCAGCGCAACAGCGCCTCTGTCACCTGTCCTACAGGGTGATTGATGGCTCGGCCAACGGGTTCATCGGTTGGCAGTTCATCCTCAAAATCAAGTGCCAGAATACGTTGCGCGAGGCTTAAAAACAGCTTCTCGTGGCCCTCAAAGGTTTTGGCAATAGCCTGCAACCACCAGCTAATGCCGTACGCACATGACTGGATCAGTTCAACTGGCGCATTGGCCAACACCGGGGCCATATAGCGCCAGGAACGTCTGAACAGCTTATCCTCAGCCCACGCTTGTAAAGCTTCTCGCCAGCGGTTAGCAGGCCATTCACCCTCGCGCGTCAATGCGAACAAGGCACAGGAAGTGGTTGAAAAATTATTACGACAGCGACTTCTCCAGTCGTCATCCTGCCAGAAATCTGAGCTGGGGTTGGGGTGTTCTTTGAGCCAATCAACCAGATCATCACGCCGACGAGGCGTGACTAGGAATTTGCGCCACGGCTCCTCATTACTGCTAACCATCCAGAAAGGAAACTCGTCACTCTCATTAGTTGCAAGTTGCCACTGCGGATTTTTCTGGCTGATGATCTCCAGCCTTGTCTTAGAGGCAGTACCTAGC
>JAQTMV010000066.1 GCA_028714175.1 Methylococcales bacterium | reverse complement strand
CCAACAAAATCCGAAAAGATATTTTCTTATAATAAAGTCTGCCTTCCGACTACCACCGGGCTTGTCCAACAACCGGTTCAGATTGTGGCTCGCTATCGCTCGCACAATCTAACCTTATTCGTTAGGCTTAGAAAAAAAGGTGCTAAACAGTCACAAAGAGAAAATGTAAGTGTCATAACGATGACGCCGGTTGAATTTTGTGTACGGGAGAATTTGCAATGAATCCACATAGCCTAATGAATGAAGAATTATTAATTGAAAAAGCGGTACAGGTATTAGTGCGGGAATTTGGCCCGATTGAAGCAGGCCGTTTTTTGTCCTTGCCACACGTTAAACATAAAGACTCATTAAAACGCCATCAGGATTGGCAAGACGGCTTGGATAAGGAGGTGTTTTTTGATGAGGTTTTTGGTGATTAAACCCTATCAAGTAAATGCTAAAAGCCAAGTCGGCGAACCGCTGCAGGACTACAAGCAAGCCCTGAAAGACTGGCATCATCTGCTGCAATATTTCCCCACAGGGCAATATGTCGATGTCGAAGGCTTGTGCAAAATCGTCGATCTGGCGGAGGTTGAAGAGAACGACTACAGTCTGACGCCGGGGCGGTATGTGGGCTATAGCATACAAGTGGATGAAGATTTTGATTATCAAAAGAGGTTGAGTGAGATTCGGGTGGATTTAGCCGAATTGAATCAAGACGCGAATGGATTGTTGGATTTTATTCAGGGCCTGAACATATGAATCTCAAATGGTCAAAAACAGAACTTGGCGAAACAATTGATACTTTAAAGGGCTGCGCTTTTAAAAGTAAGGATTATGTTTTCGACGGAGTCCCAGTAGTTAGGGTTTCTGATTTTACGGAAAATTCTATTGCTGAAGACAAGTTAGTTTATTTGTCTGAAGCTTTGGCAGAGGAGTATTCAGCTTACAAACTTCAACATAATAATATCGTTATTCAAACTGTTGGTTCTTGGCAATATAACCCAGCATCCGTTGTCGGAAAAGTTATCAAAATACCAAAAAAATTAGCATCATCTTTACTTAATCAAAATGCTGTAAAGTTAATTCCAAATCAAAACATTGATGAAAAGTTTTTATATTATAGGCTTAAAGATGACACATTTAAAGCTCATGTTCTAGGTAGCGCTCAAGGAGCTGCAAATCAGGCAAGTATCACATTAACGACTATTAAGAGGTTTAAGTTTTTCCTCCCCCCTCTTGAGGTCCAACAAAAAATTGCCGCCATCCTGTCCGCCTACGACGACCTGATTGAAAATAACTTAAATCGCATCAAACTGCTGGAAGAAATGGCGCAAATCACTTACGAAGAATGGTTTGTGCGTCTGAAATTCCCCGGCCACGAAGCCACTCCGATGGATTCTGAAATGGGGTTGCCGGTGGGATGGAGTAACACTAAATTAGGCAATTACATCAAATTTCATAAAGGAAAAAACTGGATGAAATATTTGATAATCAAGTTCTAAATTCATCCAAAATTTTACTTTTGGATTCATTAGAAAATGGAGTATACAAATACGCCTTATCTAAAGGCCATGTAAAAACCATCCGTGGTGATTTAATTATGCTGATGGATGGTGCAAGAAGTTCTTGGGTGTTTTTTGCTGAAAATGGCATTGTTGGTTCAACAATTTCAAAAATCACTAGCGAAAAAATACCGCTTACGTTGCTTTATCAATTTTTTAAATGCCATCTTGAATGGCTCCAAGTTAATAATACTGGTGCCGCGATACCACATGCGAATAAGCAATTTATAAATAAAATAAATTTTAAGCTGGCTTCTGACGATATTTTTAATCTATGGCGAAAAACTATTGATCCAACTTACCAATGCATTTGGAATCTGAAAGATCAAAACCAACTCCTCAAAGAAGCCCGCGACATCCTGCTACCCCGCCTGATGACCGGCATGATTGATGTTGAACAGTTTGTCTTGCCGGAGCTGTTCAGCAACACGTCATCAAGCCCTGAGCAAGAGCCGCAAGCCGCATAGCAGATGACTTACATTTACCACGGAGATGCAACCATGCTACAAGAACAAATCATGCAGGAATTGCAGGATATTCCTGAAGACAAATTAGCAGAGATCTATGACTTGATTCATTACTTCAGGTTGGGTTTAAAGAAGGAGTACCCACAAAGACGCCAACCGGGATTATTGCCTGGAAAACTAGGCGATGCCTTTTTTGAGCCGCTGCCGGATGCGGGATTAGATTCACAGTAAGGAATTTTTGATCACCAAATATATGAACGTTTGATTTAAGGAGATTAATGACATGACCCTAGCCGAAACGATTTATCAAAAAAGTCTCGAACTGCCTGACGATAAAGCCATAGAAGTCATAGACTTTATTGATTTTATTAAAAGCCGTTCTCAACCTGCTACCGTAGTGCAGCCCATTAGCAGCACCCCGTCACTTTATCAAGCCTTCAGCGATGCAGGATTGATAGGCTGTATTGAAACTGATGAACAATTGGCTACAACGTATAAAGAGAAGCTGGATTTTTCCTTTAAGCATGGTTCACACACATGATTATTGTTGACAGCGGATTTTGGTTTGGCCTGTTTGACCGCAAAGACGTTTATCATCCTGCTTGTTGTGTATTTTTAAAGCAATGCCAAGAACCCTTAATTACGACATTTCCGGTATTAACCGAAGCGATGCATTTGCTGATGCGCCGAGGGAACACTCAGCTCGCTTTGGATCTGTTGGCTTTATTGGCTAAATTGCATCAGCAAGGTGTTTTATTGGAGTCTTATGGATGAGCTACGAATACTCGGAAGATACTCTGATAGAGACTGCAACCCAGGAAGTGCTGGAAGCTTTGGGCTGGACGGTGGTGGCGGCCTGGAAAAAAGAATCGCTGGCAACTCAAGCAGATCGTAGTAATGGTTTGCTGGGCCGGTTGAATAAATCCGAGGTGATTCTTGAACGCTATGTGTTGCAAGCGTTGCGGACATTGAATCCGGATTTGCCGGAAGCGGCCTACCATCATGCAGTGCTTCTGTTGAAAGAATCGGCAGCAGATAAGCACTTGGCAGCAATCAACAAGGAAAAGCACGAATTTTTAGTCAAGGGCGTCCCGGTTAGTTACCAGGACGATAAAGGCGTGTTGCAGAAAAAACGCCTGAAGGTGTTTGATTTTGACAATCCGGCCAACAATCATTTTTTAGCAGTCAGACAGTTTGAAGTGGTGGGTAAGTTGTATAACCGCCGCCCCGATGTGGTGGGGTTTGTCAACGGCATTCCTTTGGTGTTTTTTGAGCTGAAAGCTCATCATACCGATTTGCAGCATGCGTTTGACGATAATCTGAAAGATTACAAGGACACGATTCCTGAAGTTTTGCATTGCAATGCTTTTGTCATTTTGAGCAATGGCACTGATAGCCGCGTCGGTACGCTGACCAGTCCATATAAGTTTTTTATGGAATGGAAACGCATCGAAGAAGACGACGAAGGTGTGGTAAGTCTGGATACTTTATTGCGCGGCACTTGTGCACCGCTGCGGCTGATGGATTTGTTCGAGAACTTTTTGCTGTTCGATGGTGAAGGTGCGGAAATTACTAAAATCATGGCCAAGAACCATCAGTTTATTGGTGTCAATAAAGTGGTTGATCAATTGGCCAATATCGAGACGCTGAAAGGCAAACTGGGGGTGTTTTGGCATACTCAGGGGTCCGGCAAGTCGTATTCAATGGTGTTTTTGTGCCAGAAAATTCTGCGCAAATTGGGCGGCAGCTATACCTTTTTGCTGGTGGTGGATAGAACCGAGCTGGAAAACCAGCTTTACGATACTTTCAGCGGCGTGGGCGCGGTAACCGAAGATAATGTCCGCGCCAAGAGCCGGGAGCATTTACGCACATTGCTGGCGGAAAATCATCGCTATGTATTTACGTTGATTCATAAATTTTCGATTGATCCCAAAAAGGAAACCAAGTATCCGCTAATCACTGACCGCAGCAACATCATCGTCATTTCCGACGAAGCTCACCGCACCCAGGGCGGAGCGTTTGCCAGTAATATGCGCTTTAACGGCATCCCAAATGCCTCATATTTGGGTTTTACAGGTACGCCGATTATTAAAGACGAGCTGGAGTTGACCCGGAATATCTTTGGCGAATATGTGACAGTGTATGACTTTAAACGGGCAATTGCCGATGGCGCGACCTTGCCATTGCGTTATTTGAATCGGGGCGAAAAACTGAAAATTGAAAATCCCGATCTTGATGAACGCATGGTCGAAATTATCAATGATACCGAGCTTGATGAGGATCAGCGACGGAAATTGGAGCGCGAGTTTAAACGCGATTATCCAATTTTAACGTCCGAAGCCAGATTGAATGCAATTGCCAGGGATTTGGCCCGGCATTTCAATGAGCGGGGTTATCAGGGCAAAGCGATGTTTGTGGCGCTGGATAAACCGACTGCGGTACGCATGTATGACCTGGCGATGAAGTACTGGCCCGAATATATCACTGAGTTGAAACAGCGTATTGCTAAAGCCGACGATCAGCAAGAAGAGCTTAAACTCAAGCATCATTTAAAGCGTGTTGAAGAAACCGAGATTTGCGTAGTGGTGAGCAGCGAACAAAATGAAGTCCAGAAGTTTGCCAAGCTGGGTTTGAATATTGAGAAACATCGTAAGAAAATGGTTGAGCGGAATTTGGAAACGGAGTTTAAAGACGAAAATAACCCGTTCCGCTTAGTTATCGTCTGCGCGATGTGGATTACCGGTTTTGATGCGCCGTGCGTTTCTACGGTGTATCTGGATAAACCCATCAAAGGACATACCCTGATGCAAACGATTACCCGGGCAAACAGGGTTTATGACGATGAAAAGGAAAATGGCCTGATTGTTGATTATGGCAATGTTTACACGCAACTGGAGCAAGCCTATTCCGTTTATGGTGAAGGTGGAGATAGAGGTAAGTCTAAAATCGGTAACAATGGCGAGGAGGAAACCGGCAGGCCGGTTGAAAAGTTAATCGAAATGGTCGGCGAGTTGGCGGATGCAATTTTGGTGGTACGGCAATTCATGCAGGATGTTCAGTTTGATTTGGACAAACTGATTAATGCCGGCACTGCGATCGATAAATTAAGTCAATTGCAACATGCGGCCAATGCCGTTTGTTTGAACGAAAGCACCAGGACCCAATATGAAGTTGCTGCGCGTGATGTATTCCGTAAATATAAGGCAATGTACCCGGAGCCGGAGATCAAGCCGTTTCTGCAAGAGTTCAACGCTATCGAGGCGATTTACGATCAGCTCAATCAAAAGACCAAACAAGCTGATATATCCGATGTTATCCGTAGGCTACAGCAGGAAGTAAATATAAGCATCAGTATCAACGGCAACGAAGTTAGAGAAAGTGATTACGTCGATCTTGGTGCGCTGGATTTCGATAAACTGCGTGCGGCATTTGCCAAATCGAAACAAAAAAACGCGGTAGTTTTTGATTTGCAAGCAGCCATTCAGAAAAAACTTGAGCAAATGGTTCAGCAAAATCCGCATCGCCTGGAGTTTTACGAGAAATATAAACAGATCATTGAAGAGTACAATAGAGGCAAGAATATACATGCGGTGCAAAAAGCCTTTGATGATCTGAATGATTTTATGAAAAACGACCTAATGCCGGAAATGGAACGGGCTATGCGTGAGGGATTGGATATTAAAAGTCTGCTGGTTTATCAGCATATTTATGCCAATTACCAGGGAGCTGGATTTAGCAGTTATGGATATCTCAATCGTTGAAAATTGCCGGGTGTTTCATAGCTCGGCATTGAGTAATTATTCAGTCCATATTGCCCTCTTTTTGCAAAAAGAGGTTGAATTAGAGAAGCTTTACAGGTACTTAACATTTTTAATCACAACAAAATAAATTAAACCCTGTCGATAACAAGCCCTATAATCCACGCAGAATTTATAATCCATGAAAAACAAACCGCTGCTTCCTTCACAACTCTATAAGCCTTGCAATCTCGAACATTTAAAGTTTGATTCAACCGACGAGCTTGAAGATATTGATATTACCCTTGGTCAGGAACGTGCGATGGAAGCCATCAAGTTCGGTATCCATATTCATAAAAGCGGTTACAACATTTTTGCAATGGCGCCTTCCGGCACAGGAAAATTGACTACGACACGACAATTGGTTGAACACGAAGCCAGATGGCAAGCCATCCCTTCAGACTGGTGTTACGTAAACAATTTCAGACAACCTGCCAAACCTACAGCCATTAAATTAATGCCGGGGCAAGGTAAAAGCTTCAAGGAAGACATGGAAGAATTAATAGACGAACTGAGTGTCGCGATACCCGCCGCTTTTGATGGTGACGAATACCGTTCCAGAGCGGGTGAACTTGAAAGTCAATCCCGCCAACGGGAAATCAATCAACTCAGCGAGTTACGGGATGAGGCCGCAAACAGCCATATTATTCTCACCGAAACGGCGACCGGTTACGCATTTTTGCCTGCGAATGACAATAATGAAGCTATCAGTCCTGAAGACTTTAACAAGCTCGATAAAGACAAGCAGCATGAAATACAAAACACCATTATTAATTTACAGGAACGCTTGCAGAAATTGCTGAAAAAATTCCCGCTCTGGCGCAAGGAAACCAAGCGTAAACTCCAGGCGCTTAACCGCGAAGTCGCTGAACTTGCCGTCAATCATTCAGTTGATGAACTGATAGAGAAATACGCAAAACAGGAAATCATTCTCGAGTATCTGAATGATGTGCAAAAAGATATTATTGAGCACGTTCGGGATTTTATCCCGCATAGCGAAAAAGTGATCTCTTTTATGGAATTACCGCAGGAACCGAATCCGTTAAAACGCTATCAGGTCAATTTGATGGTAGATTTCAGCAACAAGAAATCTGCCCCGGTGATTTTTGAAGATCACCCGAATTATGGCAATCTTCTTGGCCGAATTGATCATCAGGCTTATATGGGCTCGCTAGTCACAGACTTCACGATGATCAAACCAGGTGCCCTGCATAAAGCCAATGGCGGCTACCTTATTCTTGATGCCAGAAAACTGCTGTTCCAGCCTTATGCCTGGGAAACCCTTAAAAGGACCTTGCATGCCGGTGAAATACGTATCGAATCATTGGAACGGGCGCTCAGCTTAATCAGCACTTCATCACTGGAGCCTGAACCCATACCGCTTGATTTGAAGCTCATTTTATTGGGCGATCCGCTGATTTACTACTTATTGAGCACTTATGATCCTGAGTTTCACGCACTCTTTAAAGTCGCGGCCGATTTTGATGAATCTCTTCCAAGAGAAGACAGTAGTCATGACTATGCCGGTTTCCTGGCAACCATTGCCCGGCAGGAAAAATTAAGACCGCTGAGCCAAAATGCCGTTGCCAGAGTTATTGAGCACAGCTCAAGAATGACCGGTGATGCCGAAAAATTGCTAACCCATCTGCGTAGTATCAAAGACTTATTAACCGAATCCGACTATTGGGCGGAAGATAATGGCCACGACCATATAACCAACAGCGATGTGCAACAGGCCATTGATCATAAAATCCGTAGACTGGACAAGATCAGGGAAAAACTATACGAACACATTCACCGCGGCACTATATTGATAGACACCGAAGGCACAGTGATCGGCCAGATCAATGCCCTGTCGGTATTGCAACTGGGCGAATTCAGTTTTGGCCAGCCCTCCCGCATTACCGCAACAACCCGTCTGGGTAGCGGCAAAGTGGTCGATATCGAACGTGAAATCGAATTAGGCGGTGCGATCCATTCAAAAGGTGTATTGATATTATCGAGCTTTATCGCTGCCCGGTATGCCCGAAAAAGTCCTTTTTCAGTCGCTGCCAGCCTGGTATTCGAACAATCCTACAGCCATGTAGAGGGTGACAGCGCTTCTCTGGCCGAACTTTGCGCTATTTTATCTTCCATTGCCCAGATTCCTTTAAGGCAGGATCTTGCTATTACCGGATCAATTAACCAGCTGGGGCAAGTTCAGCCAATAGGCGGCGTCAATGAAAAAATTGAAGGCTTTTTCGATATTTGCGCAAAAAAAGGTTTAACCGGGGCCCAGGGCGTTATTATTCCAGCCGCCAATATCAAACATTTAATGCTGCGCTGGGATGTGGTGCATGCCGCGCAAGCCGGTCAATTTAATATCTATGCCGTAACAACCGCAGATGATGCGCTTGAGTTACTTACCGGGATGAATGCGGGCGTTGCTGATGAGCAGGGCGAATATTCGCCGGAATCATTTAATGGTCAACTCGAAGCCGAGCTGCTGCAATTTACGTCGATTAGAAAGGATTTTAATAGCAAAATCCGAAAATTGAAACCGGATTAAGCAACCAGAGGCTAACCCATCTTAGTGACCACGGTCTCCCTAAGTTATTGATTTTTCATTGCCGGAAATTTTTCCTGAGAAAAAATCCTTTAAAAGCAATGGTCATTTTTGACAATATACGCTTGAAAAACAGTATAAACGGTATATACTGTTTTTTTTCAAGCATAAAAGGAGACCACGATGAGTACTACAAAGCCAAAATCAAAAAAAACAGCAACCGAAACCCATGAAATTGAACCGCCAATAGAGAAAGAAGTAACCAGAAAAATCTCTAAAAAACCATCAATAGCAAAATCAAGCGAAACCACTGAAATTAAAGTTGCCGTTGAAACACTCGAAAAAGAAGTAAAATCTTCCAGTAAAAAAAACAAAATCTTCAAAGCAAAAGTCATCAGGGATAGTTTTTCATTTCCAGAACAGGATTATCTGAAAATTTCTGAGCTTAAGAAAACTTGCCTGGCATCAGGAATTCATGTTAAGAAAGGCGAAATTCTTCGCGCCGGTCTCCATTTGCTAAGCAAATTAAGCCTGGCCGAACTTAAACAAGCTGTTGAACAGGTTGAAAAGGTTCAAACCGGTCGGCCAAGCTCTTCAAAAAACTAGCGATAAGGATAATGACATAACAGGAATAGCTAAACGTCCTTATTACATTGTAACAAAGCTGTCAAATTACAAAGTTATACTGGCCAGCTATGAAAAAAGTCAAAACTAAGAAACACAAACTTCTACTCCGGCATTTGACCCTTGATGATTACGATAATATAGCGGTTTTAATGGAGCATGTTTACGGTAATTTGGGCGGCGCCTGGAAGCAGGATCAGTATGCTTCTCAAATTACCCGTTTTTCGGAAGGGCAGATTGTCATTGAGGATAATGGTCAGTTAGTGGCCGCCGCTTTGAGTATGATTGTTGATTACGCTCGTTTTGGCGATGTCCACACCTATGCCCAAATTACCGGTGATGGTTATCTGACCCATCATGATCCACAGGGCGACACCTTGTATGGTGTCGATATTTTTGTCCATCCAAAGTATCGGGGGTTGCGTTTGGGCCGAAGATTGTATGATGCGCGCAAGGAATTATGCCGGAATCTGAATCTGCGCCGATTTATTGCGGGCGGGCGGATTCCCGGCTATGCCAAATACTCAGATAGCTTAACGCCAGTACGTTATATCGAAGAAGTCAAAAATCGCGAAATTTTTGATCCGGTGCTTTCATTTCAACTGGCTAACGGGTTCCATGTGCGTAAACTGTTAACCGGTTATCTTCCGGTAGATGCCGATTCCAAAGGTTATGCGACCCTTTTGGAATGGGTTAATCTTGATTATGTCGATAAAACACCCTCGATAGGCGGCCCTAAAAATATTATCCGTTTAGGTGTTGTGCAGTGGCAAATGCGAACGTTGACCAGCGTCGAAGAGTTGCTCAAGCATGCCGAATTTTTTATTGATGCGGTAGCAGGTTACCATGCCGACTTTGTCCTCTTTCCCGAGTATATAAGCGCCCCTCTGATGGGCTTGTTTAATGATAAAAACCCTCCCGATGCCATTCGTGCCTTGGCAGGATTTAGCAGTGAAATTCGAAATGGTTTATTGGAAATGGCAATGTCCTACAATATTAATATTATTGCAGGGTCTTTGCCTGAATATAGTGCCCATGAACTCTACAATGTATCGTGGCTGCTCAGACGTGATGGTACTTTTGAAGCCCAATACAAAATTCATGTTACGATTGATGAAGTCAGTTGCTGGGGCGTTAAGGGTGGGGATGCGTTAAAAGTGTTCGGTACCGATTGCGGCAAGATCGCAGTATTAATCTGTTATGACGCTGAATTCCCCGAACTTGCTCGCTTGGCGACTATCCAGGGTGCGCAGATTATTTTTGTGCCATTCTGGACGGATACCAAGAATGCTTACCAACGAGTGCGCTATTGTGCGCATGCCCGAGCAATTGAAAATGAGTGTTTTGTGGCGATTACCGGCAGCGTCGGGAATTTGCCGTATGCAGAAAATATGGACATTCAATATGCACAAGCAGCCATTTTCAGCCCCAGTGATTTTTCATTTCCTCATGATGCAATATTAGCAGAGGCAACACCGAACACTGAAATGACGCTGATTGCCGATGTTAATCTGGATTTATTAAAACAGGTTCGCACCCGTGGCGCCGCTCGCAATCTCGCGAACCGGCGCGCAGATTTGTATCGCCTGGAGTGGGTGTAGATTGGTGTGATTTTAAAAATTGTGTTTCAGAATTCGCAATCCCCTAAATCAATTTGCCTGTAAGCGTCCCGCTAGATTATGTCCATCCTGCGCGGAATATAGCTATATGTTAAGTGTTATAGCAGTTAACGACCAACGGCTTCCATGACTGAGAAGAAAACGTCGGTATTGTCGATAGTGCCACCGAACAATTTTGCATAACTTCCATACGCTGACAACGGAATGTCTCCGCCAGTATGAACGGCTGTGGAACCTGGAACTTGACCGGTAATCAAGAAGCCCGTATCTGCATCACGTGCTAACGCATTGCCTGGATAGGTATTAAGTGGCGCTGACCCCACTAAAGGTTGTTGGCTATCCTGCAAAGGCTGCGCATTGGTGCGCCAGTCTTCGTTTCTATCAGCGTTAGCGCCGTAACCGATCAGCAAACGTTTATCGACATCGGTGCTTGTTGGATAGCCGTCTGCGGCAATAGTGTATTTAGGAAAACCGGCAGCCTCATAAGTGCCTACTACGCTATCACGCATCGAAGCCACAGTGTTGGCTTTAGCTTGCAGATCAGCATCCGACACTTTAGAAGCGCCGATAATGACTGCGCCAGCGCATTCATGGTCAGCAGTAACCAATATTAGAGTATCTGGATGTGGACTGCCATTGAAGTGACCGGTACCATCGACGTAATCTTTCGCTTTTTGAACTGAATGATCAAACTCGACAGTATCAAGTATCATGCGTTCGCTGTCCATATTGTGGGCCTGTTTGTCGATAGATGCCGCTTCAACCATTAACACGAAACCACTGTGACCGCTGTTAGCATCCAGAACTTCGAGGGCTTTTGTCGTCATTTCGTCCAGCATAGGTTGATCGGGAAAACCGTAATCGTCAACGATTGTAGAAGCTCCACGACGGCCATCAATTTTATCCAGGGCAACGTTCATGTTGGAATAAGAGAATAAGCCCAGCAATTTATTTGGTGTACCTGCGCTACTCATTGTTCCCTTGTCTGACGCATAAGTCCAGCCGGCTTTTTGGAAATCGGTAATCAGGTCGCGAGAACTGTCGAGTGCGCCGCCCGCAACATTCCAGCCGGCAATAATATCGCCCGGCAGGATATAGTCGCTGCTGCTGGAGCGAGCCGAGCCGGGGGTTCCGCCAGGCAGGAACCATTTACGGCCGCCACCCATTAATACAATTAGACCGGTATGGGCGGCATCGTCTAAATACTGATCGACAATGCCGGTACCAGCGCCACGGTCCTGAGTATGGATAGCCATAGAAGCCGGCGTGGCATCAAATACGTCAGCCGTAGTAACGATACCCAATTTTTTGCCTTGCTGACGGGCCAGGTATTCGGACAAGTATTCAATGCGTGGGTTATCGAATTTAGCGGTAGTATCATCCGGCCACACGCCTTCCTGGTTATTAGCTGATTTGTTGCCAGTGACGTAGTTCTGCATACCCGGAGCAGAGTCAGTAACAATTGAGTTCAAAGAGGCAGTCATGATCATGGCGGTGTTAGGGAAAGTATCTATCGCCAATTTAGTGTTCACTTTGCCTTGAGAGTAGCCGTTCAGCATGATGCGGGCAGCAGTACGCTGGCTGGCGCCCATACCGTCACCCAGCATGATGATGACGTTTTTGACTGATTTATGCCTTGCAAAGGGCGTAGCAACGATTTCAAAGTTGCCTGTAGCAGAAACTGTCAAGCCATCGCTTTGGGTCGCTGTAGCGGTGAAAGTATGTACGTTGGCTTTGCGATTCGAGTATCCACGCACTGAAGCAACGACTGCATTAGCAACTGCAGGTGTTGCCGTTGTAAGTGTAGTTGCAGGAACCAGGCTGGTAGCGCCTGCTCCAGGTGTATATGGACTGCCGTCGATGAACCATTCCACCCCGGTGATGGTCTGATCCGTATCCGGACGCACAGTAGCTTGCAGGTCAAAACGTTGGCCTGGGATGAAACGGGCGATCAAGGGTGCGGATTCAGCGCCGTTAGTTGCAAACAATTGGCTGGGTGGTGTTAAACGGCTAATAACAGGTGCGGCATTGGCGCTATTGATGCCAACAGCTAAAATAGAGGCAACCGTGGCAGCTACCAGAGTATTACGAGGTTTCATTGAAAGATCTCCGAATAATAATTGTAAAATTTAAACACCAAGCGCGGTATGTGATTCCATTGCAAAGACTTTGCAGGCAGGTTAATCCAGAATGAGCCGGGTATAAGACATGCGGCCGTTGGCTTCTTCCTGATTGCCCAATTTGAGTATCCCGGTTAATTGCCATAGTCCCTGACGGTAAGCTATTATTTTGTTTTTGTCGGCTGGAGGTACATGCACAAACAGTGTTGCAGCGGGAAGATCGTCAGCAGGGCCATCTTCTTTTTCGGCCAGACTCACCGGGAGAGGCGCGAGCATAAATAAACCGACGGTGGGTTCTTCTTCTTTGACCATGTAACCTGTAACCCGAACGCGTTTATCCTTGAGACTCAAAAGTTTTTGTGCAGGCTCCAGGCCAAGCGGTCCTACGGGAAATTTGTAAAACTCTTTCAGATTCAGTTCGGCTACTCCAGAAGGAAGCGTTTGCTGTGCCTCGGTAGTCGATGTTTTGGTGATATTTTCTTTGCTTGCCTGCCCTGCACAGCCCGTAACAAATAAAGCCATTACACAGCATACAAAATGATGAGTTGGTAACACTTCCACGCAGGCCTCCAATAACTAAAAATTAAGCAATAAGATACTTCATTAATGTTTCAGCATTGTGAAATTGTGTTTCGTCTGGGGCGGTGATACGGCCGGTCAAGGCTGGGGTATCAACCAAAGCTTCGGCGGCATGAAAATCTATGAAACCATGCGTCAAGTCGAGCCGCAGTTTTTTATCCAAAGCGGCGATAACGTTTATTCCGACAGCCCCATTCCTGCCAGCAAACCAGCTGAAAACGGCCAGATCTGGACTAATCTCGTTACCCCGGAAGTCAGCAAGGTCGCCGAAACGCTGGATGAATTCCGCGGCCGCTATAAATACAATCTGCTGGATGACAACCTGCGCCGCTTTAATGCCGAAGTTCCACAAATCTGGCAGTGGGACGATCACGAAGTCGTCAACAACTGGTCGGACGCCAAAGACCTGAGCGAAGATAGCCGCTACACCGTTAAGGATGTGCCGCTATTAATCGCCCGTGCTGCAATAGCATTTCATGAATACGCGCCGCTGCGTCCGCATGATGCCGAAGAATCCGAGCGTATTTACCGGAAACTCTCCTATGGCAAACTGTTGGATGTGTTTGTCATTGATATGCGCAGCTACCGGGGGCCGAATACCAATAATTTACAGAGTCAGGAAGGTGCTGAAACGGCATTCCTGGGTGAAACCCAGCTTGATTGGCTCAAGAATGAGCTGAAGCACTCGCGTGCGACCTGGAAAGTCATCTCGGCCGATATGCCTGTCGGCCTCAACATCAGTGACGGCGTCGATACCCAAGGCCGTGCACGCTGGGAGGCTATTGCCAACGGCAACAACGGACCGGCAGCCGGACGCGAACTGGAGACCGCCCGATTCTTGAGCTTCATCAAGCATGAACACATCAGAAACATCGTTTGGCTGACCGCAGACGTGCATTATGCAGCCGCACACTTCTACGTTCCTGCCAAGGCTCAAACCAGGGACTTTTCACCCTTTTGGGAATTTGTAGCCGGCCCTCTTAATGCGGGTTCCTTTGGCCCCAATACGACCGACGCTACTTTTGGTCCTCAAGTCATGTTCTACAAGGCGCCGCCTGCGGGACAGGTAAACCTGTCGCCTTTTGCCGGCCTGCAGTTCTTCGGCGAAGTCAACATCGATAGAAATAACCGGGCTTTGACAGTCAACCTGAAAGACATTGACGGCGCTACAATATTCAGCAAAACACTCCCGGCAGAATCTGATAGAGATTGATCGTGGGCTGCCGGGATCAATATCTTTGGCCTCGGCAGCTTTTCCCAATGGCGTACCGCAAACCCAAACTACTCTGAAATACCTGAACCATGAATCAAACATCAAACATCAAACTGGTGCAGTTGATCGATGCTGATGATGTTAATGCCGATGGTATTGGGCCATGGAAGCCCTATCTAGTCAAAACCGTAGCTGACGGAATCGACCGCAACGGCGACGACAAAATCACCATCAACGACCGTCGCATCGATGGCAGCACCGGCGTGCTGGAAATGGCTCACGACAAAGGTTTGTTGGTTCACACCTGGACGTTCCGCAACGATGCCAGCGGCTATGGCTTTAGCGATCCTAAAGAGGAAATGACCTATTACTTTGATTTGGGCGTCGATGGTCTGTTCACAGACTTTCCCGATACCTGTGTCGTGGCCCGAAAGTTGTCAAACAATGCTGTCGGTAACGAGTTATTACCGGTCAATTGCAAGAATCACAAAAATGAACGCCCTGAGCATTCCAAGTGATTTACACGGAAGTGGGCCGTGTTGATTCGAACAGCAAGCAGAGCCCGGATAACGACGTGGAATCCGGGAGATTCGAAGTGCTGCATTGCTGGAAGGCGTTATTACGCCGGTCATCGACCTCTGCAACGAGCTAATGCGCTTTCATAACGGGTTTATTCCCAAGGATGTGCGGGTATATTTTCGTGATATCGCCGATCATATCAAACGCATCGATCAGGCGATTCACGGCATGCGAGAGATGTTGCTCGTGGCGATGCAGGTATATCTGACCTTTGAAAAGGTTCGGCAGAACGAAGTTGTCAAACGGTTGGCCGGCTAAGGGGCGATCCTGGCAATACCGACGATGGTATTCAGCTGGTACGGAATGAATTTCAGACACATGCCCGAGCTGAATTGGGAGTACAGCTATCCGGTGGTGGCCGTCGGCGTAATCTTGGGCAGTCTTCCGCTGTATTTGCGCCTGAAAAAGGCCGGCTGGTTGTAAGCCATGAGTGCGCAGGCTTTTTACTCACCGTTTACAACACCGAAAGCTTGAATTCATCAATGTTGTATGCAGAAAATCGTTGCTCACCGGGCTTGCTCGTTAGGTGCAGAGCCGCATCGCGAATACGGCTCTAGCAATATCGGTTATATTGAATCATAATGGCTGCATTAGAAAACCTAATTTGACTCATTCTTATGGTTATCGCTAATCAAATAAAAGCGTTACTGAAATCGCATGTCGACGGCGATGATGCTTTGTTTTTGTCTATTGCGATGCAAATGGCTGCTCAAGAGGCAAAGCGAGGACATGGAAAACTCGCCAAAGAAATTCGGGATTTAATCGACGAGGCAAAATCTAATCGCCAGATGAGCGATACGACGCCAATACCTCTGGTTAAACCGAAAGGTGAGCTTAGCAATTTACTGAATGTTTCATACCCCAAATTACGCCTAGTTGACATGGTGTTGTCTGCCAATATCGAAGCGCGGCTACAAAGGCTCATCAAGGAACATAAACACGTTCAAAAACTGCGGTCTCATGGATTAGCGCCCCGCAAAAAGCTTTTGTTAATCGGTCCGCCGGGAACCGGAAAAACCTTGACAGCTTCAGTTTTAGCTGGCGAACTCGGTTTGCCGTTGTTTATTGTCAGACTCGAAAGTCTGATGACAAAATACATGGGCGAGACGGCAGGCAAGCTACGTTTGATTTTTGATACTATCCAGCAAACTCGTGGTGTTTATTTATTCGATGAATTCGAGAGCATTGGGGCTCAGAGAGGCAATACTAACGATGTGGGTGAAATACGCCGGGTGCTCAATAGTTTCTTACAGATGAGATACCTCCGATAGCTTATTGATTGCGGCAACCAATCATTCAGAGTTGCTTGATCACGCATTGTTTCGGCGTTTCGATGATCTTATCGAATATGATTTGCCGGAAAAGAAAGAAATTATTGGGGCCTTAAAGTCGAAACTGGCTGCATTAAAAACATCCCGAATCTTATGGACAAAAGCGGCTGACGCGGCGGATAAATTAAGTTCAGGTATAATCACATTATTCTGCACCTTCCAGGATACATCATAAATCAAGCTACTTTTACCGAAGCCTTGTCAAACCGCATAGATGCTTTTTATCAAGTAACTCCACCATAAAATGATTTTAGAAGAACAACAATTTAGTCGTCTCGACACAGCTTTTGCCCGCTTTCTTGGTGAGCGGACAACGTTCGATCCGATACAAAAACAGTTATTTGAAAATCTGGTAATGTTTGTGTCTTATGAACAAAGCCAGGGTCATAGTTGTATCCGGCTGGATGATGAAGGCAGGGCATTGGTGCTTGCATCGGGGCTGGCGGTGTCGCATTCTCAGGCTGAAGCTAAAGAACCAGCAGCCACGATGCCTTTGGTTGTTGAGCAGGATCGCTTGTATCTGCATCGTTACTGGTTTTATGAAAATCGTCTGGCAGTGCAGATAAAGGCGATGACCCAATTACGTGAAACGCATGGGCATAAGATCGCTACCGACCCGGTAGCGCTGTTTGACAAGTATTTTGGCATTAGGACAGGTGAAACCGACTGGCAGCGCGAAGCGGCGAAAATGGCCGTCACACAGTCGTTCAGCATCATTACCGGCGGACCTGGAACGGGTAAAACCACGACAGTGGTCAAAATTTTGGCTTTGTTGCAGGAATTGACAGAGCAACCGCTGCATATCGCCTTGGCTGCGCCGACCGGAAAAGCGGCGATGCGTCTTCAGGAATCCATAGGTTCCAGCAAGGCCACACTGCCTTGTACGGAAACGATAAAATCACACATTCCGGAATCTGTGACAACCTTGCACCGGTTATTAGGTGCGATGCCGCCATCTCCTTATTTTCGCCATGATGCGGCCACGCCATTGGTTTATGATCTGGTCGTGGTTGATGAAGCATCAATGGTTGATTTGGCGTTGATGAGCAAGCTGCTTGATGCCTTAAAGCCTGGAGCTCGGTTGATTTTACTCGGTGATAAGGATCAGCTGGCTTCCGTTGAATCAGGTGCTGTGCTGGCGGATTTAACAATGGCATTGCCGGAACATACGCTGGAGTTAAAGAAGTCACACCGCTTTGATGAGACTATCAAAAGGCTGGCAGTAGCCGTCAATCTCCAGCAGGAAGCTGTTGCCTGGCAAATTTTGCACGAGGGTAATGAAAACATAGCCATGCTGGAACTGGATTTAATCGATTATGTGGCCGCGCAACAAGCAGATTATTTGCGCCTGATTAAAGCCGGAGCCGGATTCGATGAAATTTACCGCGCATTCAGCCTTTTTCAGGTGTTGTGTTCCAACCGCGCAGGAAAAAATAGCGTTAGCGACATTAATTACCGGGTGGAACAGAAACTGTTTGGGCAAAAGCTTATTAATTTGTCCGGCCTATGGTATTCAGGCCGTCCGGTCATGGTGATGCAAAATAATTCGGCCCTGCATCTTTATAATGGCGACATAGGTATTTGTATGCCGGATAAAGATCAGGGCGGAAAACTCATCGTGTTTTTTCAACGCGCGGGCGGCAGTGTTAAAAAGTATTTGCCCGGCCGTTTGCCGCATTGCGAGACAGTCTATGCGATGACGATACACAAAAGCCAGGGTTCTGAATTTGAGGAAGTGTTAATCGTTCTTCCCGAAACCATCAATCCGGTATTAACAAAAGAATTGTTGTACACGGCTATTACGAGAGCAAGGAAAACAGTCAGGCTGGTAGCCGATGAAGCGGTTTTTGCCGCGACAGTCAGGCAAAAAGTTGAGCGAATTACCGGACTGGTTGATAAGTTTATTGTAACTTCGCATTAGTTGCTGGATATAGACCTACGAGGTTTTAAAAACCTCGTAGGTCTGGCAAGAGCTACCTGTAACCCTTTAGCATCAAGCCCTCGCACATACCCAGACATCCACCCTGCTCACTCCCGCTTTCTTTAATGAATTGGCCAGTTCATGCGCGGTTGAGCCTGTGGTCATTACGTCATCGAGTATTGCAATATGTTGGGCGTGAATGGGTTTGATAATTGAGAAGGCATTTTTGATGTTTTTGCGGCGTTGCTTGGCGGTTAAAGCTGTTTGATGCGGGGTGTCACGATGCCTAAGGCAACTGGTCAGATCTAACGGAATTTGTAATTCCCTGGAAACTGTTTTGGCTATTTCAATAGCCTGGTTGAAGCCACGCTGGCGGTAACGGGCTTTATGCAGCGGAACCGGTAAAATCAGGTCCGGCCTTTGCGCTGTTATTTTCAGGTGTTCAGCCAATAACAGGCCGAGTAAACGTGCATTCTTGTAATGAGCGCCGAATTTTAAAGAGGTAATCAGGTGCCGCATTTCGCCCTGATAGATGAACGGCGCGTAAGTTTCATCAAAGGCCGGGTGCGAACTCAGACAACGTCCGCAAAGAATTGGCGAGGCTGCCGGTGTTTCAAATATTTCGGCGCATCGATAACAGCACAGATTATTTCTGAGTAAGCGCTGATAACACGAATTACATATATCGTGGTTATCGAAGCCGGCATTGCCGCATAAGATGCAGGTAGGCGGAAGCAGGTAATCCTGTATAATATTTATCCAGTTGTATACCATTTTTATTCCAACAGGTTGACGAATAATGTCATTGCTTGCCACTCATAACCTATTACTGTAGCCGGAGATTAACAGAATGTCTGCAAACCCTGCAATTAGCCGTCACGTTTCACTTGCCATTCGTCATGATTGGCAGCTGGACGAAGTGCAAGCACTTTTTGTGTTACCTTTTAATGACCTGATTTTCAAGGCTCAAACGATACACAGAGAGCATTTTGATCCGAACGAGGTTCAAATCAGCAGCTTACTGAGCATTAAAACCGGTTTGTGTTCTGAAGATTGCGGCTATTGCCCTCAAAGTGCGCGTTATGATTCCGGCTTGACGCCAGAAGCATTAATGCCTGTTGACGCGGTTTTGAAAGCAGCTCAGCAAGCCAGGGATCAAGGTGCTTCACGTTTTTGCATGGGCGCAGCCTGGCGAAAACCGAAGGATAAGGATGTTGAACGGGTGGTAGAAATGGTTCAGGGTGTCAAAGCGCTGGGCATGGAAACCTGTGTCACATTGGGGATGCTGACCGATGCTCAAACGCTCAGATTAAAACAAGGCGGTCTGGATTATTACAATCACAATCTGGATACTTCAGAGGAATATTATTCCGAAGTCATCACTACACGGACCTATCAGGATCGGCTGGATACACTGGCGCGCGTCAGGGATGCCGGTATTAACGTGTGCTGTGGTGGTATCGTCGGCATGGGTGAAAGCGATGTTGACCGCGCCAAGCTGTTAATCCAGTTGGCCAATATGCCCAAGCATCCTGAAAGCGTGCCGGTTAATATGCTGGTACAGGTTGAAGGTACACCATTAATGGGCACAGAGCCGTTAGACCCGATCATTTTTATCAGAACTATAGCCGTTGCCAGAATTATGATGCCTAAATCACGGGTACGTTTGTCGGCAGGCCGCAGCAAAATGAGCGATGAAATGCAGGCTTTATGTTTTCTGGCGGGTGCAAACTCTATTTTTTACGGTGATAAATTATTGACCACGGACAATCCGATGACCAACCATGATCTGGCTTTGTTTAACCGCCTGGGCTTACATTCCGGCGGTTCAAGTTACGCAAATCAGGTTCAAGGTGAAAGGTGAAAGGTGAAAGGTTCAAAACTGCCTGTATGTGTCTTTTTTTCATAACAGCAATCAAATAGTTATGGCATTTTCACGCTTCAGGGATAATCTTGAGGTTTTAGCAGCACAAGGTTTATATCGTTCCAGACGAGTCATAGCATCCCCTCAAGGCATCAATCTCCAAATCGACGGCAAAAATATCATTAATTTTTGCAGCAATGATTATTTAGGATTGGCAAATCATCCTTCTGTCGTCAGCGCCTTTAAAAACGCTGCCGATCACTACGGGGTCGGCAGCGGTTCGGCGCATTTAATCTGTGGACATAGCGCGGCTCATCATGCCCTGGAAGAAGAGCTGGCAGCATTCACAGGCCGTGATCGAGCCTTACTATTTTCTACCGGTTACATGGCCAATATCGGTGTAATTTCGGCATTGTTAGGCCGCGAAGATGCGGTGTTTGAAGATCGTTTAAATCATGCTTCGTTGCTGGATGGCGGTTTGTTATCCGGCGCAAGGTTTAAACGCTATGCCCATGCCGATGTTGAAAATCTCAATGTCCATCTGAAAAAAGCAACGGGCAATAAATTGATCGTTACCGATGGCGTATTCAGCATGGATGGCGATTTTGCGCCGTTGCAAGCATTGTCTGTAACAGCAAAAGCAGCTGATGCGTGGCTGATGGTTGATGATGCGCATGGGCTGGGCGTAATCGGTGAATGCGGCGGCGGGCTTCTGGAATATTACGGGCTTAACCAGAGCGATGTCCCGGTATTGATGGGCACTTTGGGTAAAGGCTTTGGCACCTTTGGCGCATTCATAGCGGGTTCTGACGTGTTGATCGAAACCCTGATCCAGAAAGCACGTACTTATATTTACACCACCGCGTTACCTGCGGCAGTTGCTGAGGCGACACGGGCAAGCTTAAAAATCGTCATTGCCGAAAATTGGCGCAGGGACAAACTAAAAAAGCTGGCTGAGCGTTTCAGGCTGGGGGCCGCTCAATTAGGCTTGCAATTGATAAACCCAATTTGCGATAAAAACCTTAATTCTGTAGGTTGGGTTAGCGATAGCGTAGCCCAACAAACCGACGAGTGTGCGGCTGGATTACGCTACGCTAATCCAACTGACATGACTTCTGCTATTCAACCTATCATAATCGGCGATAGTCAAAGGGCAGTAGAAATCAGCAACGCCTTGTTGAATGCCGGTTTTTTAGTCAGTGCAATCCGGCCACCCACAGTGCCTCAAGGCAGTGCACGCTTACGGGTGACATTTTCAGCATTGCATGAAGAGCACCATGTTAACCGGCTGCTGGATGCGCTGGATAAAGCAACGACAGGACACAAGGCACAAGGTTAAAGGCTCAATGTGCAGATATGCTTTTTTTCGCCTTTCGCCTTTCGCCTTTCGGCTTGTATCTTTAATTAACCCATGACAAAAATCCATCAACAAACCTTCGGTAAAGGAAAATCCATAGTGCTGGTGCATGGCTGGGCGATGCACAGCGGCATTTGGTGGGATTTTGCTGGTCATCTGGCGCAAAACTATCAAGTCACCTGTATCGATCTGCCGGGGCATGGGCGTAGTAAACAAATCGATTCTTTTACCCTGGAGCGGATCAGCGAGGCGCTGGTCAATGCAGTTTCCGATGAAAGCAGTTGCTGGCTGGGTTGGTCGTTGGGTGCGACGGTGGTGCTTGATATAGCCAGTCGGTTCCCTGATCGGGTCAATTCGCTGGTTTTATTGGCGGGAAATCCTGCATTTACCCAAACAACGCAGTGGCCGGGCATGGATGCTGGATTGCTGGATGCCTTTGCCGAGAAGTTGAATGAAGATTGTCAGGCGACCATATTACGCTTTTTATCGCTTCAGGTGAATAACTTACCCGATTACAAGACCTTGTTGAGAACCCTGAAATCAGCGGTAATAGAATTTAAAGCACCCGACAAGGAAACCTTGCAAAGCGGACTGGAGATACTAAAACATGCCGACTTACGACCTGCGTTATCCGGCACAAGCGTGCCGGTTTCCGTGATATTAGGAACTCGGGATACATTAGTGCCTGTCAATGCAGGGCAAAACATGCTGGAGTTAGCGCCTGAGATAATGCTCAATATTATTGATAAAGCAGGACATGTGCCGTTTTTATCACATCCACAAGACGTATTGGCGATTATCTCCCGTTTTATGGATGAGCAATGTACCTAGATAAAACCGGGATTAGACGATCATTTGCAGCGGCCTCGGTGACCTATGACAGTGTCGCTTTATTGCAGCGTACCGTGGGCAAAGAACTGCTTCATTCTGTTGATACTACCAAGCTGACCGGTACATTATTGGACCTGGGTTGCGGTACGGGTTTTTTAACCGGCGAGTTGTTAGAACACGCGAGTCATGAAACCACGATAGCCTTAGACATTGCCTTGTCCATGTTGCAAACAACGCAAAGCAAGCTGGCCGATAAGTGCAACATTATCTATGTATGCGCTGATGCAGAGCGGTTGCCCCTTGCCGGGCAAAGCATTGATGGCGTATATTCCAATCTCGCCTTGCAATGGTGCAGAAATCTTGAGGCTGTTTTTACCGGCATTAAACGGGTGCTAAAACCCGATGGTCAGCTGGTTTTTTCGACATTTGGTCCACAAACACTGCATGAATTGAAAGGCGCCTGGGCAGCAGTTGATCACTATAACCACGTTAACGCCTTTTATAGCGAAGCACAGCTCAAACACTTCCTCCAGCAAGCAGGATTTAAAAACTGTCAGATCAAAAGCAAGCTTTATACATCACGCTATGATTCAGTCTGGACGTTGATGCAGGAGTTAAAACACCTGGGTGCACATCATGTGATTGCCAACCGCAATAAAAAAATCACGACAAAAGCAGCGATGCAGCAGATGATTGCGGCTTACGAAAAACATAGAATCAGCGATAAGATTCCTGCGACCTTCGAAGTTATTAGCGTTATTGCCAAGGTATAAATCGATATGGAAAAAGGCTATTTTATAACCGGTACCGATACCAACGCAGGCAAAACCTGGGCGACCATTGCGCTGATGCGTTACTTTAAACAACAGGGCAAATCCGTTGCCGGAATGAAGCCAGTCGCATCGGGTTGCTCGTTCCCATGCGCTGCGTGGGAATGCCAGGGTGCCCGGCTGAAAAATGAAGATGCCTTGCTGATACAGGAAAATGCTTCATTACAAATCGGCTATGACCTGATCAATCCCTACGCCTACGAATTACCCGTCTCGCCGCATATTGCGGGCATCAACAATCCGGTCAATCTGACTACTATTGTCGAAAGGTTCAATGCCCTGAAAGATTCGGCTGAAATAGTGCTGGTCGAAGGCGCCGGGGGCTGGTATACACCGTTGAATGACTGTGAAGATAATAGCGATTTGGGAAAATCGCTGGCATTACCCGTCATTATCGTGGTTGCCATCAGGCTGGGCTGCATTAATCACGCAAAATTAACCTGGCAGGCGATACAACACTCAGGCATACCGTGTGCCGGCTGGATTGCCGTATGTGTAGACCCTGACATGCTAAACCGTTACGAAAATATACATACTATTAAAACAGCTTTGAAGGTGCCATTGCTGGGTGTATTGCCCTATCTGGCCAGTGCTGATTTTGATTTATTGGCGGGTAAGTTGGCGTTGTAAACAACCGTGGAGCGTTTCCGGCCTACAGCAAGCGTAGGGTGTATAAGCGAAGCGTCATACACCCAATAGAAAGGTACGAATTGTCGTTGTGTCAAATAACACGCGACACAATCAAATAATAGCAGTATTAAATCGTGGTACAAATGATGTTAAGCTACACAAAGTTTCAAATGGTGTGAAGTGGTAAATTCCGTGTG
>JAQTMV010000065.1 GCA_028714175.1 Methylococcales bacterium | reverse complement strand
GCAGTCTTAAAACCGCCAGATTTGATAAGTTACGCGAGCTAAACGCTCTACATAACTCAATTTTTCTTGTCAAGTTTATGCTGGTTTTTATTGGCAGGGATATGTTCAACTGCGGTTTTTAGGATAAAACAACAATTAGACAGGCGCTAAATCTGGCTCGTCATAATGGCTTAGAAATGTGGGAGCAAGAAAACATCCCCTATACGGTTCGGAAGAAACGCCAAGTTTTTTTCGACAATATTGGAAGCCAAAAAGCGGGGATAACGTAGCTTGGGCTTAAAGACAGATTTCGACAGCCTAGTCCTAGACTCCTTCGCCGGTTCTGGCACCACCGGAGCAGTCGCCCACAAAATGGGCCGCCGCTGGATCATGGTTGAGCTGGGCGACCACTGCGAAACCCATATCGTGCCGCGCCTGAAAAAAGTCATAGCCGGTGAGGACCAGGGCGGCATTTCCAAAGCCGTCAACTGGCAAGGCGGCGGCGGTTTCCGTTATTTCCGCCTGGCGCCGTCATTACTGAAAAAAGATAGCTGGGGTAACTGGATTATCAACAAAGCCTACAATGCCGAAATACTCAGCGAGGCCATGTGCAAACACATGGGCTTTCAGTATGCCCCAAGCCAAACCCATTTCTGGCTGCACGGCCACAGCAGCGAAACCGATTTTATCTACATCACCACCGGCAGCCTGAGCCACGACCAGCTCAAAGTCATCAGCGACGAGGTAGGCAACAATCGCACCTTGCTGATCTGTTGCAAGGCATTTATGGCGGATACCAACGCCTTTACCAATCTAACCTTAAAAAAGATTCCGCAAGCCATCTTAAACAAGTGCGAGTGGGATCACGACGATTACAGTTTCAGCCTGAATGTGCTGCCGGATGATGAAACCAGCGAAGTTACCCAAACCTGCGAGGTTTTAGAAACCTCGCAGGTTTTTGGCGACTCGCAGATTTCAGATAACGAAAATGAATAACCCAGGAAAAGGACAGCCATGAGCGCTACAATCAACGGGCAAAAAATCGCCAATCAACTCTCCGCCCGCCTGTCGTTACGCACCCCGCAAAACGAATCCCTGGATATTCTGGTTGATCTACTGGAACAGTTAACCTTAAGCCAGGACCCGGATTTGCAGCATTGGTTGGCGTTGATTGGGCAGCAATACCCTACGGTTAAGGATTTTGAGCGCACGTTTCCGTCGCTGTGTTTCGCGTTGGCCACCGGGGTCGGCAAGACGCGGCTTATGGGAGCAATGATTGCCTGGTTATATCTGACCGGCCGCAGCCGCCATTTCTTTGTATTGGCTCCTAACCTGACCATTTACGAGAAACTTAAACAGGATTTCACGCTGGGCAATCCAAAATATGTCTTTGCCGGAATTCCAGAAATCGCTCAAACTCCGCCGGTCATTATTACCGGCGAAGATTATGATAGCGGACGCGGTGTGCGGCTGGATTATGCCGTACCGAAGACACTTACCGCCGATATATTCGCTTATGAAAGTGCGCCGCATATCAATATTTTTAATATCGCCAAAATTAATGCCCGCGATACCAAAAAAGGCGCCGTCAAGTCTTCAGTTGCTAAAGTGCGTCGTTTGCAGGAATACATTGGCGAGTCTTATTTCGACTATTTGGCTGGGTTACCTGATCTAGTTGTACTAATGGACGAGGCGCACCGCTATTATGCCAGCGCCGGTGCTAAAGCCATTAACGATCTTAAGCCGGTGCTGGGCATTGAACTGACAGCCACACCCAAAACAACCGGAGCCAATCCGCGTGATTTTGCCAACATCATTTATCATTATCCTTTAGCCAGTGCGCTGAATGATGGTTTTGTCAAAATGACGGCAGTTGCAACTCGCAAGGATTTTCGTGCCGATCAGTACAGTCCTGCAGAACTGGAAAAGATAAAACTGGAAGATGGCATTCATCATCATGAATACGTGAAAGTTGAATTGCAGACTTATGCCCGGACTAATCAAGTAAAGCCTGTCAAGCCGTTTATGCTGGTGGTGGCGCAGGATACCAGCCATGCCGGCACCATCAAAACACTGATTGAATCCACCGATTTTTTTGATGGCCGTTATCAGGGTAAGGTAATCGAGGTGCATTCCAATCAATCCGGCGAGGAATCCGACGAAGCCATGCAGAGATTGCTGGCCGTAGAGCATGATGCTTATACCGAGATCGTGATTCATGTCAATAAGCTGAAAGAAGGTTGGGACGTAACCAATTTATATACCATTGTGCCGTTGCGAGCCTCGGCCTCCGAGATTCTGACCGAACAAACCATAGGACGTGGCCTGCGTTTGCCTTATGGAAAGCGTACTGGCGTTGAAGCAGTGGATCGGCTCACCATTATCGCGCATGATCGTTTTCAGGAGATTATTGACCGTGCCAATGATGCAGAGTCGATTATCCGCAAAACGATTTTTATCGGTGGTGACGATGCCGATATACCGGATAAAAAGCCGCAAATAATCACCACACCATCTTGTGTTGACATGCTTACGACCGGCAAACGGGCGACTCAGAATGATCGTGACATCTCAGAAGTTGGTGGACGCTACGAAATTAAGCCACAGAGCGAACAACGAACCAGGGTTGCTGAAATCGTCTTAAAAGTCGTTGAAGAAGAATCCGCTAAATTGGCATCAAGCAAAGAGTTGAGTAAGGAAGATGTTCAGGCATCTGTTGTGCGGCGAGTTCAACAAGTCGTGCGAGACAATCCGCCCATGCAACGACTTCTTCCTGAATTGGAAATAGAGGCAATGCTGAGCGATGAAGAGATTGCTGATATTGTTCACACGGTTACTGAAAAATTGATTGAACTGACACTGGATGTACCCAAAATAGTGGTATTACCTACCCGCGAAGTCAATTACGGCTTTCAGGATTTTGATCTACAACGGATGGAAAAAATAAATTTCCAGCCAGTCAGCCAGGAAATTCTGTTGCAACATTTGGACAACACCCAACAAACGGCCAATATCCATTGGGCTGGGCAGGATGCTCGTGAAGAACAGTTGGAAAACTATTTGGTTCGGAATCTGATGGATAAGGATGAAATTGATTACGATGAACATGCTAAATTGTTGTACAAACTGACCGGTCAATTGATTACCCATTTGCACGCTTATCTAGGTAACGAGAGCCAAGTTGAAAACGTCTTGATCTACTGGCAAAAACCATTAAGTGAATTTGTCTGGGTGCAGTTGCGTGAGCATCAATGGACGACACCCACCGACTATATTGGCAAGATCACCCAAGGCTTCGAGGTACTCAAGCCTGCTACATTTACACTTGCCGCTGGTGTGCAACCACGCAACTTCCGCGCCCCTATTGCTGACAAACGCGCAATACGCCAAATGGTATTCAAGGGCTTTAATAAATGTTGTTACCCTTACCAGAAATTTGATTCAGTTGAAGGCGAATGGCGACTAGCACAATTGCTGGAGGGTGATAATAATGTGCTCAAATGGATGAAACCCGCGTCTGGTCAATTTCGTATCGAATACCAGAATGGCCAAAACTATGAACCTGATTTCGTAGTGGAATGTGCTACTCACTATTTGCTGATTGAACCAAAGCGTGCCGATCAGATAAATACTGTTGAAGTGCAACTGAAAGCTCGTGCCGCTACTCGTTGGTGTGGATATGCTAATGAACATGCAAAAAATAACGGTAGTAAATTATGGTTTTATTTGCTTGTTCCGCATGATGCGATTGTTTTAGGAAGATCGTTAGATTATCTTAAAGCTGAGTATTCATGGGCTATTGAAAATGACGTTAAAAAGAGTTAGCTGTTTAGTCTCGCTCTGCGGATCGGGGGGTTGCAGCTCCGTTTCTTTCGTTTTATTCGCTGAATCTGAACTAACACCGGTCTTAAACGTTATGGAACGGGTTACAAACCCATTCCAGCGCAAAGGTCGAATTACCGAAATCACACTCCACCAGGAATCACTATGCAAGTACAACTAAAACCCGAATTTGATGAGGTTTTACAACCATTAGGTAGTCATGCGCTGGAGTTTTTTCTGGCCGCCAGTTTGTATCATGCTCGAAAAATCAGCTTTGCCAATGCCGCGCACATGGCTGGACTGGACTTTGATGCGTTTAAATACCGCTTATCGGAGCATTTTGAACAAGGCTATGTTATCGTTGATAAATGCGTTTTGGAAGATATACACACTGTAGAAAATCTCTGAACCGTGAAAATAGTAATCAACACAAGTCCTATTATTTTTCTAAGTAAAATTGACTGTCTTCACTTATTAGTCAATTGTGCAGATGATATTTACGCACCCCAAGCTGTTATTCAAAAGTTGCGTGATTACGCTCCACCACTTTTTATAAAAGCACGATCTCTTTCTTCTATTGGTGCTGCATACGTTCAAGGCGCCCTGGGACAACTGCATCAGGGAGAATTGGAATCAATCGTTTTGGCACAAGAATTATCGGCTGATTTTGTGGTTCTGGATAATTTACTGGCAAGGCGAAAAGCCCAACGTTTAGCGGTCAATGTGATTGGCACACTGGGCTTGTTGCTTTTATTTGAAAAACGCGGTTTGTTGACTGTTGAACTTGCGTGGCAAAAAATAACACAGCTAATCCAGTAACATGACTTGTATTTATCACCCAACATACTACAGAAAATTCAAATTAAACTTCTGGGTAATCAGTCATGAAGCTGTTTTAATCAATACTTTCAGCAATTACAACACCGAAAAACATGAAAAATAAAACGGAATTAAAGAGTGCAATTGATTCCGTAATCCGTTTAAAAAATGAACTTAATTAAAAAAGAAAAATAGGCGATTTATCACGTCTTATCAAGCAGGAAAAGAGACGCGATAAATCGCGTCTCTGGAACTTAATTAATTTGTGCTCACGTCCGGTATAATCGGTAAAAGCGGCATTTTCTGCCTGGGGAATTCCCCCGTCAAGGCATTCAGGAAAGAGACTATATCAGCTGTTTCTTCTTTGGATAAGTCTTTACCCAACTGTAATTTCGCCATTATTTTTACGGCTTCCCTGAGGGTCTTGACCGATCCATTATGGAAGTAAGGAGCAGTGAAAGCTATATTACGTAACGTAGGCACTTTCCAAAGATGTTCATCTTCAAGCTTCTTGGTAACTTCCGCTACACCTTTATCTTTTTTGAAATGATATTGTGCTTCAAAATATTGATTACTATTCACTGGAAACTTCTGGAATACCCCCGGACCATTAAATGCCGGACCGCTATGGCAACCGGTACAGCCCAGTTCGGCCATCTTGTTCATGCCGCGAACCTGTTGTTCGGTTAAAGCTGACTTATCACCGGAAACATATTTATCATAGGGGCTGTTAGGTGTAATCAATGTTCTTTCATAAGCAGCTATGGCTTTAGTCACCCTGTCTTGAGAAATGGTATCATCGCCAAAAGCTTTTTCGAATGCTTTCCGGTAACCTTCAATTGGCTTAAAACGTGCCACAACTTCATCCCAGTTTTTCATGCCCATTTCAATAGGATTTACCACAGGTCCTGCCGCTTGCTCTTCCAGACTGGCTGCCCGGCCGTCCCAAAACTGGACTTTATTAAATGCCGCATTCCAGACAGTTGGCGCATTGCGGCCTCCTGCCTGATTATCATGGCCAATAGAAGTGGACCGAGTATCTTCACCCCCTATCATTGTATTGTGGCAGGACGAGCAGGAAACCCTGCCATTTACCGACATCAAACGGGGATCATGAAACAACATTTGGCCCAACTCGACTTTAGCTTCAGTGGTAGGGTTATCAGCAGGCGCCGGCGCTACAGTCGGCAACGCTTCCCATGCCGAAGCCACCGAAATAGAGCCTGCTACCGCCAGCGCTGTCACCAGCGAACGAATTTTAAACATACTATCCTCCAAACTTTTTATTATTGAATGCGGGCGACTTGTATCCTGATGGGTATAAATCGCCCGGTAACTTTATATACCCGTTTGAATTGTAAAATATAAAGCAAGCAAGGTACAATCAAATTAAGATTAGATGCTTACGGGGCAGGAAAAATCATTCGTTTCGAGTAAATGATGTGGATGGCATGTGATCGATATCCGAATTCTTGTTCGAACAATCTATAACGTAAAGGGGTTTTTGCAATTATAAAATATTCATGGCGTTACAATATATACTAACTTAAACCAGATTTTGATTCACGAGCAGTATAATAATCAGCTTGACAAACGCTGTTGCCATTCAGTGATTTTTGCGTTTAAGTCATCAATATTGATCGTGGTAAGCTGGCGTTGTTTTAATAAGCGCTTGCCCGCTACCCAAACATCGGTGACTTGCTGCCGGCTGGCAGCATAGACAATTTGTGAAACCGGACAATATAACGGCTGTGTTTCCAGATGCGCCAAATCAATGGCAATCACATCGGCGGCCTTGCCAATACTGAGAGAACCGCAACAGGCATCAAGCCCCAGGGCTTTGGCGCCGTTAATCGTAGCCATGCGTAATGCCGTCATCGCAGGAATGGCGCTGGCATCACCGGCAACGGCTTTGCCAAGCAGCGCCGCTGTGCGCATTTCTCCGAACATGTCCAGATCATTATTACTGGCCGCGCCATCCGTACCCAAAGCAATATTGATACCGGCCGCCAGACATTTGGCAACAGGGCAAAAGCCGCTGGCCAGTTTTAAGTTGGATTCGGGACAATGCACAATATGAGCGCCCGACTCCGCAAACAGGCTGATTTCGTCATCGGTTAACTGGGTCATGTGCACAGCAATTAATAACGGATTGAGCAGACCCAATTCCTGCAATCTTTGCAAAGGCCGTTGTCCGGTTTGCGCTAGCGCCTGCTCGATTTCGTGGTGTGTTTCGTGAACATGGATATGTATTGGCAATTCCAGTTCATCAGCCAGGGTTCTGATTTTTTGCAAAGATTCATCAGACACTGTATAGGGGGCATGAGGTGCAAATGCTGTAGAACACAGATCCGAATTGCGCAGTTGTTCATGCAGGGCCAAGCCCTTTGCTATATATTCATCGCTGTTTTGCGCCCAAACCGAAGGAAAATCAATGACAATCAATCCGACATTAGCGCGTATACCGTGCTGTATAGCCTGTTGGCTGATAATGTCAGGAAAAAAGTACATGTCATTGAAGCAGGTCGTCCCGCCCAGAATCATCTCGGCAATCGCCAGGTCAGTGCCGTCTTTGACAAACGCCTCACCCATCCATTTTTGTTCCAGCGGCCAGATATGATTTTGCAGCCAGTCCATTAGCGGCAAATCATCGGCTATACCCCGCATTAAAGTCATCGCTGCATGGGTATGGCAGTTGATTAAACCGGGCAACAAGGCATGACCTTCCAGATCCTCGGTGCTTGTCCCCTGATATTTTTGTTTGGCAAGACCGGTAGGCAGTAAATCAATAATTCTGCCGTCGTCAATTGCCAGTGAATAGTGTTCATAGGTTACGGATTCCGGTTCAACAGGTATAATCCAGCGGGCATGAATGAGGGTATCGACTATCATGAGTTGTTCCTGTTTTTAGGGGAGTCTTCGAACGCCCAATAGAGCTTAATTAATGATATTAATGCCAAGTGTTGGAATTATAACTTTTTACCTTTGATTTTTAATAAAAAATGACAAGACAAAATAACAAAACGGTGCAAGCCCTGCAATGGACAGGCAATGCTTTAAAAGTGCTGGACCAGAGGCAATTGCCAGAAGCCATAGTTTATGATGACTATACCGATGCGGCAGGCGTTACCGAAGCCATTGCCGGCATGCGTGTGCGCGGCGCACCGGCTATCGGTATCGCGGCGGCCTATGGCGTAGCTCTTTCTGCCCTCAAAAATTATGCAGAAGATCCGGCACACTGGCAGCAAAAAGTGGCGGCTGATATTGAAATGCTGGCGACATCCAGGCCCACAGCGGTCAATTTGTTTTGGGCATTGGAGCAAATGAATGCTGTACTCAATCAGCCGCAGGCAAATCCCCTGGCGGCAATTTTAGCGTGTGCCGAGAAAATTCATGCTGATGATATCGCCGCCAATTATAAAATGGGCGAACTGGGGGCTGATATTGTGGCAGGCGCCAATGGTATAATGACACACTGTAATACCGGCGCTTTAGCCACAGGCGGTTATGGTACGGCGCTCGGCGTTATCCGAAGCGCTTACCAGAGACGGCCAATAAACGTCTATGCCGGAGAAACCCGCCCATGGTTGCAAGGGGCAAGATTAACCGTTTGGGAACTGGCGCAAGACGGCATTCCGGTAACTTTAATTGCTGATTCAGCGGCGGCTTGGCTGATGAAATCAGGCGCTATCGATTGGGTAATCGTAGGGGCAGACCGCATTGCCGCCAATGGCGATACCGCCAATAAAATAGGCACTTATTCCTTAGCCGTGCTGGCTAGACAGCATGGTGTCAAGGTCATGGTCGTAGCTCCCACGACAACGATAGACTGGAGCATAAAAAATGGCGATCGGATTGAAATCGAGCAACGCCATCAGAATGAATTATTACCTGCATGTTATATCAAAGAGGATTCATTAGTTAGCGCCTGGAATCCGGTATTTGACGTAACTCCCGTTGAACTGATTGCAGCGCTTGTGACCGAGCGTGGTGTAGTATTGAATCCCGCTGAACAAGGCCTAAGAGGTTTAAAAAATGTTATTTGACAAAAAAGGTAATAATCCGGTTTTAGCCGTCGGTTATCTGTTTAAAGGCATGAAATTATTGGCCAGAACCGAATTGCGCAAATTTATATTAATGCCGGTTTTAATCAATCTGGTGTTATATGGCGCAGCTTTGACACTGGGTTATTACTATGTCGCCGATTTGATTGATCATTTTATTCCAGGCTGGCTGCAATGGTTAAGCTGGATATTATGGCCATTATTTTTTATCAGTTTTTTTATCGCCGGTTTTTTTACCTTTACGGTATTGGCAAATCTGCTTGCCGCCCCTTTTTACGGCAAATTATCTGCGAAAACCCTGGCGATCATAACCGGACAAACGAGCGCAAGCGCTGAACCGCCATTGGTTAAAGTCATGTTTGCAGAATTAAAGCGTGCCGGGTATTTGGCGACCAGAGCCTTGCCGTTGCTGGTACTGTCCATTATTCCCGGCATCAACGTGATTGCACCTTTTCTATGGGCTTTGTTCGGGGCTTGGGGCATGGCGCTGGAATATATGGCGTATCCGCTGGAAAATGCAGGCGTATTGTTCACCGAACAGAAAAAACTGGTTAAAAGTATACGCCTGGGGGCATTAAGTTTTGGCGGAGTCGCAGTCATGGGGTTGACTATTCCGATGCTGAATATAATCGTGGCACCCGCGGCCGTTATTGGTGCCACGATCTATTTTAACGAGGTTAAAAAGGCTCAAGACGCTAGGGTTTTACCAAAATAACCTGTCTCATCCGGGGGAGAAAAACAGTATGATTACAGTCTACAAATTTGGTTCGATTGGCGATGTTTCTGATGCCAGCCCTTTTTGTGTCAAAGTCGAAGCCTATCTGAGATTGGCGGGTTTGCCCTATCAAACGCTAAGCGGCGCGCACTATTTGCGTAAAGCCCCGAAAGGCAAACTGCCCTATATCGAGGATAATGGCAAAATTATTGCTGATTCGAGTTTCATCCTGAACTATTTAAAAGAAACCTACGGCGATTCGCTTGATGATGGTTTAAGCAAGACGGATAAGGCTATCGCTCATGCGTTCAGCAAAATGATCGAGGAAAATCTTTATTGGATCCTGGTTCATGCGCGCTGGAAACTGGATCATAACGCAGCGATTTTAAATAAGGCCTTTTTTGGCGGCATCCCGTTCCCGCTTAACAAAATTATCGCCTTCATCGCTCATAAAAATATTATGAAGGCGCTTTACAAACACGGAATGGGCCGTCATTCCGATGATGAAATTGTTGAAATTGGCAATCGTGATTTACAAGCCTTGTCGGATTTTCTAGGCAACAAGACTTATTTTTTTGGCGATAAACCGACAACTCTTGATGCTGTGGCTTATGGGATGCTGGTTGAAATGATCCGTGTACCAATTTTCACGGCGCCCGTTTTCGAGCGGGCTAAATCCTTTCAAAACCTGGTCGAATTTACCGGCCGGTTTCACCAAAATTATTTTCAGAAATAAAAAAATCCTCCCGTTGAGTTTGCTTACCCTGCACCTTCAGCAGTAATTGACTTATTAATTGCCACTGCGTCTTGGATCAAACGCATCCCGAACGGTATCGGCAAATAAATTGGCGGCCAGCACCAGGGCGAACATAAACACAAAGGCGGCGGATAAAGACCACCAAACGATAGGTTCACGCGCCATTTCCAGCCGTGCGCCGTTAATCATGTTACCCCAGCTATAAGTGGTTGGATCGACACCGATATTGATATAGGACAATACCGCTTCTGCCAGCACCAGCGAACTGAAATCCAGTACTACGGAGATTAACACGATGTGCATGACATTGGGCAGGATATGGCGCAACAAAATCATGCCTTGTTTAACACCCAGTGCCTGGGCGGCCTGCACATATTCCATTTCCCGAAGTTTCAGGGTTTCCGCTCTGAGCAATCGGCATAAACCGGTCCAGCTGGTCACACCCAGAATCAGGCACAAAAATAACAGCCGCATATCGGCGCGTACTATCACGCTGGTAAAATCCTGTTCATGATTCGCCATATAGACTTGCACCATCAGGATGGAAGCGGCAATCAGCAAAACACCCGGGATGGAATTGAGCGTGGTGTAAATATATTGAATCACGTCATCTATCCAGCCGCGAAAAAACCCCGCCAATATCCCAAAAATTATTGCCATCGGCAGCATTATCAGCGTCGTCAGCGTACCCAGCACCAAACCGGTGCGAATGCTTTTTACGGCTTGATAAAAAACATCTTCGCCTACTTTGTCCGTGCCAAGAACGTGATAATAAGCGGATAAGAAAATTAACGCATAACTCAGGGAAACAATAAAAAAAACCACGGTCCAGACCGTTTTGGCGGTTGGACTGCGCATGAAGCGTTTATGCTGCTCGGCTAATAATGCCCACATTAACAGCATCAAAAAACCCATCAGGCTGGCGCCCTGAGCCAGGCCATAAAACGCTTTTTGTAAAATATCGGGGACAAGTTGCGTTTCAGGGTCATCCAGATGCCGGCCGCCAAACTCCAAACGCGGATAACCCCATTGTGAAGTACCATCGGCCAATGTCATCATTTCTTTGCTATACAGCGTGGCGGCAAAAGGCGCGGAATAGGTTTTTTCGCCATGTTCCCGAAGCGGCGTTGCCCAGTAATCCAGGAGACTGATGATCTCGTTGCTTTTATCATTGGCAGGCTTGAAATGCATGGAGTCCAGCAAGCCAATCAGCACAAAAAAAACCAACACCAGCAGCGACACCATGCCGACTTTGCTGTTGCTGATTTTTTGCAAAGGACGCTTGATATGTTCTTTACCACGCAGATAAAACGCCAGTCCAAGCATGATAAAAATCAGCATAAATATCAGCGCGTCAGTCAATAAAATAATCATTATAATAACCTTACCTTGGTCAAGTCATACGGTTTTTAAATCAGAAGGTGTTATTTGCATCGCGAGAGTTAAAGTCCGTATCAGCACCTGGCTCGCATCGGCAATCGAATCGCCGAACGAGACGATGCCGTCTTTATGCCCCAGCATGACAAAAATAGGTTTTCCACCAAGCCGATTCCGGGCAAATAACTCAAACACCGCCTCCGCCATCGCCGGCGTCCCATAATGAACAGCCGAATCGATCGCAGGTAAAGCAAGCGATCGATAATGCTGCCAGATAATCGGACTGTGAACATGAACAACGGCATTCACTTCGCGATTTGCCGTATAAACCGCCGCGTGGGTTAACGCCTCGGAAGAAGGCTTAATCGCTCCCTCGGCGACAATATGATTCCGACCGGGATCGGCGGATAAAATTGTACAGAAATGTTCACCCGTCAAATGCATCAAACCGCTCGTTTGCGAGCCGGTAATGACAAATTGCGGGGTTTCATCCAGACGAAAACTGACATTACCGAAAGCCAAACCCTCATAACGCTCAGAATCCTGCCCGATTAAACCAAGTTGAAACAAGATAGTGCGCCACGCGTTCAATTCGGCAATTTCGGGATAATCACGCGGCTCACCCGGTTGAAAATCCAGCCGGTATTTGATGACGCCTTCCAGTTCTGTCATAACGGTATTATTAATTCAAACAACATAGACATGCGACTATTCAATTTTAATCCGCGTTATCGATCTCAAAAAATATCCATTTAACGCGGGGATGCGTCAGTTTTATCTGCTCTTCCATACCGTTGATTTCATGGACGGCATTGATTACTGTCATGTCGGGGTTGAGCTCGGCTTTGATTGTGAGCATGACGGCGTTGCCGTGGTTGATCGCCCACAGATTAAGCACTTTCAGTACACAGGGCTGGCTTTCCAGATAATGCCTGACGTTATCCTGAATGTCTTCGGCGGCTTCGCCGATCAGCAATGAATGGACTTCCTTGCCGACCAACGCGGCGACGATAATCAATAACACGCCGATCAAGATGGAGCCTGCCGCATCATACGCGGTATTACCGGTAAACAGGGTCAAGCTAAGCATGACGAGAGCAATGACCAGTCCTGCCAATGCGGCGATGTCTTCTCCGGTCACCACCATGAGTTCTGTAGAGTGCGTTTCCCGAAACCATTGCCACAACGAACGCTCGCCTTTTTCGACTGCCATGGCCGCCAGCGCGCCCTTAAGGGAGAAAGTTTCCATGCCTACTGCAATCAGCAAGACGATTAATGCCACTGCTGCATTTTCCACCTCATGGGGATTGACGTATCGCTGCCAGCCTTCATGGACGGAAAACACGCCGCCGACCGAGAACAAAATAATCGCCACCATCATCGACCAGATATAGGACTCTCGCCCGAAACCCATGGGATGCTTGCGCGTTGCCTGTTGTTCCGATCGCTTCATGCCGATCAGCAGCAATACCTGGTTGCCACAATCTGCATAGGAGTGTATAGCTTCGGCCAGCAGGGAACCTGATCCTGTCCATAGCGCGGCTGCCGTCTTTGCCGCCGCGATACCTAAATTGGCGCTAAAGGCATAGAGAATGGCGGTAGTCGAATGTGTATCTGTCATAATTTTATGCCGGATTAAAGCGCGCGTTTCATAGATTTAATGAAAGTTGCGTCTTGGTTAAATTGATTTTGAACCCTGTCTTTAACACTATTGCCTAGCTTGGCATGCACAATAATTCGCTATGCGCCTGGGTAATTGTAGCTATTACGGCACGAAATTTCACATGTTCAATCGTAAAAGAGCTGTTTCTTGACGGATAAGCCTTCAGCCATCGGCTCAGTTTATGGCGTTTAAGCCGTAGCCATTGAGCCTTTGGATCAGCAAGCCAGCGTGAAGATCAATCAAAAACGCACACTCCGCAGTGGCCTGCTACAATAACTCCCATTTTCCCTTAACAGATTTCTTGTATCCGATGGCTGAACAAGGGCTTTCGGATGAACTTAAGACCTCAATATCAAAAGAGTACGCCGAATCTGAAACGCAGTTGGATAGCCCCGCTATTTGGGAAAAATATGAAGCGTTTCGGGTTTAAACTGGGAAATGACTTAACCAGGTTTCATTAATTTAGATATGCACTATTTTTCGAGAGCAAAAACACCTGTGACGACTTTATTCCCCATTCCTGAAAATCATCCCCAACGCTTTGTACTTCACAACGAAGTCCACGCTCGGGCACCGTTTATTCTCAACTTGCCTGTTCGAGCCAGTCATCTTGCGTTATTACTGTCTAACGAAGAAAAAATGCAGGAACGCAAGCACTTGATAACGCTTTGCCAAAGATTCGGCGTCGCTCCTCCTGAAAAAGAAGCAGATCACTTTAGTGCTACCTTTAATTCCTTTCAAATACGTTGGGAACAACACGGCGAGTTTAGTACTTACAGCTTTTATGTACACGATACGCCGAAAGATCCTTTTGCGGATCCTGCCCTGAAAAAAATTCCGGTAGATTGGCTGTCGCAATTAACCGGGCAAGTTATTGTTGCGGCTCACACATCAATCGTCTCAGCAGCCGAAATTAATTATGTGGAGAATGTTGATTTAGCATCTCTCTCGGCTTACTTTGCAGACAACCCGATTATTGGTTCTAAAGTAACCGGCGGTGCAGCCTCGATATTCACGGATTTTCGTATTCACGTCGATGGTTTTAGCCGTTTTTTGATTATTAACCATGGCTTAAGAACAGAACAGGCAGGACGCTTATTGCAACGGCTATTTGAAATTGAAGTGTATCGGGTTATGGCGTTACTGGCTTTTCCAATCGCGCGCAAGCTATATCCGGCATTAAACAAGTGCGATCGGCAATTGTATACCATCACCAACGCAATGACGCTGCCTGACAATAATGATGCCAAGTTATTGGATGAGTTAACTACACTGGCCGCCGAGGTTGAAAATCATATATCCAGCAATCACTTTCGCTTTGCGGCGGCCAGCGCCTATTATCAACTGGTGGAACAACGCGTGAACGATTTACGCGAAGTTCGAATTCAAGGCATTCAGACTTTGGGTGAATTTATCAAACGGCGACTGGAACCTGCAATTAATACCTGCGAATCAATCTCGCACCGCTTTACGCTGCTTTCTGAACGAGTCAGTAACGCCAGTCAATTACTGCGTACCCGTGTTGACATTATTATTGAGCGACAAAATCAGGGCTTACTTACGTCAATGGCGTTACGCGCAAAGATGCAGTTGCGTATGCAACAAATGGTTGAAGGCATCTCAATGGTCGCTATTACCTATTATGCAGCCAGCCTTATCGGTAAAATAGCCGAAGCGCTTCATACTTTTGGATGGAAAGTCAATCCGGAACTCGTTGAAGGTATTTCGATACCCTTTATTTTGATAATTATCGCTATCAGCATTAAACGGATTCATAAAATCATTGCCAATACTACCGACTAACGTGATCGCACAAGGATTGTTACGATTAAATGTGCCCTTTTGGGCAAATAAGCAGCTTGGGAGAAAACGACTACCCGAATGCCATCTTTGTGGAATGGCGCCTTACGAACCTTTGTTGGGCCAGAACAAATGACTTTTTATTGAACCTTGAATGGATTTACCCTTGAACTTCAATCACCTAATGGCTGATTTTTTTTCGGCTTTCAAACGCTCAACAGTGGCTTGCTCATCGTCCGCAAGGTCTTGCAGCGTTTGTGTATCCAGTAAGCCGCCTTCAATGTAGATGATATCTGGTGACGCCAGCTCCAACCCTGTACCTGAAATAATCGGCTTACCGATAAAATCCAGCCGCTCGGGACTGAATACTGTGCCATCTATCACAGACCGCACCAACGCCGACCCGCTGCGTGATAATGCTATAAATCCGAACCCGTTTAGCCATAACCGATCAAACAAAACCGCGCCATAGCGTGGTATATCGGAAGCATTGGTTACAGGGATATAAATATGGAAACCTTTATCTGTTCCTGATGACTCACCTGTCTTGTGAACGCCTGCCGATACTGAACCGCGCACAATCCGTGCTGCTTGTTCAATCTCTAAGTTAATGTCTGCCAATGCCGCCACCAGTTTATCCGGGCTAATTGACTGCCCATATTCACTTGGATCGTGGTCCAGCATCAACACGCCGGGGCTATTGTGATATTTGTAAAACTTTTGGCTGCGGGAAATAATATTTCGGGCGGGCTCCTCCTTACCGCTTACGACAATTTTCACTGTATCCGGGTAATCGAATGAGTGTATACCGTAGCCGAATGCCTCTTTCTCTGTTGCAGCTGATAATGCTTGTGGGAATTCTGCAAAAGGCATCGTGATACGCTCAGCTGTGCCGACAGTCATCGTTGTACTGGTTTGTTTCCGGATCAACTCACCGTCTAACCAAAAGAGTTTGGATAACGGTGCGGAGCTTGTGTAGCGAGTAAATGTAACTTTGATATTTGATTCTTTATTAATCATTTTAGCAATTTCCATTATTCCTTAAGTAACTCAGCGCCGCAACAGGCTATGATTTGCCTTGATTGCAAGGGACAATCAGATTGTCATGTTTAAACATGGCTGCCGTTACTCATGCGTCGATATTTCCAACCTGTTCAACTTTTTTTTGGGGGACAGAATGAAATCAGAAAACAGACCGCAGAAAACACCAAACGGTAAATAGCCCGCATAGCCAAGTAACGGCATTTCAAAAATTTTAAACCGCTGTACGTATGGAACACTATATTGCCAATGGGCAAGACTATCTAAATTCCACATTTCCCAGAATAGCCCACAAATTAAACCGGCAACTGCCAATGTCCATATTCGGCGCCAGTCTCCGGCTTCAATATCGATCAATAGATCCGGTTTATCAGTTAACGATTGCAAACCTACAACCAATAGTATCGGAAGCAGCCACACCAGAAAAAACAGCTGCTTAGGCCAAACGGCAAGGACGGCAAACCCAGCGGCACTGGCGAGCAACAAGGACATGGATATTACCTTTGAACCTGGAAGTGCCCGCGGCTTAAAGCGATTCAAATCAGCACTGATTCCTGGAAAGGTATTTAACCATTCTGCGGTACCGAGCACTGCCGGCAAAACAGTTGAAAACGGTAACGTGGCAAAGGCAAAATACCGTCCCGGCCCAAAGTCGGTTATGCCGAGGTAATACCAATTCTGAATAAAACGATTAAGGTACTCAAAGCTCCACCATAAAACCGAGCTCACGAGAAATAAGGCAAGAAAGTGCTGCGTGTGACACATCAACATGCACTGTCCGATTCGACGGTAAGTCAGTGCATTAATGACCAGAATATAACCAAGCCATAAAGGAGTAAAGGTAAATTCCTGAAAAGATTCGAACCACACAAAGCGGCTCCACGCCACTTTCCAGGATATGATTATGAAGGCCACACCCAGCCATCCCCAAAGAGGGAAAGAGAATTTTGTCTGTCTTTTCGGGAATGACTGCCTTTTTGAAAATATGATCTTGCTCAAAAAAGGTGTGAGGCTGATCATTATAAAACCGGTTAATAATAAAAAGGCAACCCAGGAAAAAGGAGATGATTGGGTTTGCACCAGGATAGGGGGAAACACCATATAAGGGCTCAGCGGTTTGTTAGTTAACCAGATGCCCAGCAAAGGACAAAAGATCACAATGATCATGTAGGTCAATAGTCGCCAACACCAGCGCAATTCTGTCAACATATTTAATAAACGTTAATTTTATATCATCAAGATTTGAAAAACCGGCCCTTGCCAACCCTATGGAGCAATCCAATGATACGCTTTCTTTGATTGCGACAACAATGATGGAAAGAAACCAATATTTAAGCCAATCGCTATTTCAAACCCCAATTGCATTACTATCCAATAATAATAATGTAATTATTGCATGGGGTCATTCGATAGAATGTAAGAATCTTGATAATTGAGGTTGAAAAGCCAACTTCGACATTGCCAGGATGCCGATGGCTCTGCGTGACATCGAAAGGTGCATACGGTGCAGGCTAAGATACCAACATTGGAAACAAAGACGGAATTATTGAACATCAAAATACCGGATTAGGTCTACTTTCCGGTAGGATAGGAAAGGCCACGAGGCTGCATCATATCCCGATTAGTCATTTGTTCTTGTGGTGCAGGTATGATATATCGCTATGCAGCTGACGGAGTATTGCTTTTACACCTTTTATTCATCGCATTTGTTGTGCTAGGCGGTCTACTTGCAGTTTGGTGGCGCAGAGTTCTTTTCATTCATCTCCCCGCTGTGATATGGGGTGTTTTCGCCGAACTCACTGGTCGGGTCTGTCCGTTAACCAGCCTGGAGAATACATTGCTTATCAAGGCGGGAACTGCCGGATATAGTGAAAGTTTCGTGAAGCACCACCTTCTTCGAATAATCTATCCGGCCGAGCTCACACGAGATATACAGTACCTGCTTGGTGCCGCGGTTGTCGCAATCAATGTCGCCATTTACCTCTGGCTCTTCTATCGTTTTCGCCAGCAAAACCGTAGAAATGCTTAGTAACGTGCATAAAATAACTTGAGCAACCATATGTAATGCGGTAAAGTTCGGGAACATAAACATTTACCCAAAATTTGCAATGCGGTCCCCTTACTCACTAGAAATTGAAAAAAAATGCAAGAATTGCTCGGCCGTTCTATCCAAAAAAGATAAACGTTTGTTGCAGGGGTTGAAGCGTTAAAATTTTCATATAGAGGCATAAGCTAGATGATATTAATGACGTGTTTCTATCCATTTTAAAAGGGCATACAGCCGGTGACCCGATGGATGAAATAGATAGATTTGATGTTGTGACCAAGGCGGATATTGCGGCAAAGTTGGCTAAAAAGATTTCACTTATCGGATTGGGGTTTCTTTTCTGATCCAATTGTTTTAACAAATAAACCTGAGGAGTTCCAACATGCTTGCAACTGTACCTGATGTAATTTTTAAAACTCGTGTTCGCGACGAAAGTATCGGTGGCGACAACCCCTTTCGCTGGCAGGATGTCAGCACCGATGATATCTTTAAGGGCAAAAAAATTGTAGTTCTGGCTCTTCCCGGCGCCTTTACACCTACCTGCTCAAGCCAACATCTGCCTGGATATGACGCCAAGTATCAGGAACTCATTGCTCAGGGTGTTGATGAAGTTTATTGCCTGAGTGTTAATGATGCCTTTACCATGTATCAATGGGGCAAGCATCTGGGCATCAAGCATGTAAAAATGCTGCCAGACGGAAATGGCGATTTTACCCGGGCAATGGGCATGCTGGTGAAAAAAGAGAACTTTGGTTTTGGCAGTCGTTCATGGCGCTATTCAATGGTTGTCGACGATAAAAAGATTATCAAATTATTCAGCGAACCCGGCCAGGCTGATAATTACCCTGATGATCCATTTACGGTAAGCGATGCTGATACCCTGCTGGATTATTTAAAATATAACAAATGAATCAATATTGACCATAATCCCATGCCGCATAATTTATTAACAAGAAGCGCCAATGACTCAATATGACTATGACCTGTTTGTAATTGGCGCAGGTTCAGCAGGTGTGCGTGCAGCCCGTATGGCGTCGACTCATGGCGTAAGGGTAGCCATTGCCGAAGAGCGTTATTTAGGCGGCACCTGTGTCAATGTGGGTTGTGTGCCCAAAAAGTTGCTAGTCTATGCCTCCCAGTTCCAGGATCAATTCGACGCGGCGGCGGGTTTTGGCTGGACGATGGGCAAATCAACGTTCAACTGGACTCGTCTGATCGCAAACAAGAATCGGGAGATAGAACGGCTACACAGTGTTTACAGCAACCTGCTGCAAAAAGCGGGGGTTGGTATTATGACCGGCAGGGCCCAAGTGCTTGATGCTCATACTGTCGCTGTCGATAGTACGCAATACAACGCCGAACGCATACTGATTGCGACAGGAGGTTGGCCGTCTGTTCCTGACATACCCGGCAAACAACACATTGTCACATCGAATGACATGTTTTTCCTCGAGCAATTGCCCAAACGTATCGTTATTGTCGGCGGCGGCTATATCGCGGTGGAATTTGCCAGCATTCTTCATGGCCTTGGCGTGCATACGACGCTTTGTCATCGCGGACATAAACTGCTCCGTGGTTTTGATGAGGATATACGTGATTTTCTGGCTCATGAAATGACCAAAAAAGGTATTAAACTTCTTTTCAATACCGATATTGACGCTATAGAAAGCGCAGGCGATTCCTTCGCTACGCGGTTAATTGATGGCAGCAAAGTGAGCACGGACCTTGTGATGTTTGCCACCGGCAGAACACCGAATTCAACCGGATTTGGCCTGGAAAAACTTGGTGTTGAACTGGACAACGAACTAGCGATTAAAGTCAACAGCGACTATCAAACCAATGTGCCGTCAATCTATGCACTGGGCGATGTGACTAACCGTGTCAACCTGACGCCGGTAGCCATAGCAGAAGGCATGGCTCTGGTAAACAAGTTGTATGTCAACCAACGGATACCGGTAGATTATGAAAATATTCCCACCGCTGTTTTTAGTCAGCCCGCTATCGCTACTGTAGGCCTAACCGAAGCACAGGCGAGTGAAAAGTACCCGGACATCGACATTTACAAAACCAGTTTCACACCGATGAAAAACACCCTCTCCGGTATCGATGAAAAAACCCTGATGAAGATGATCGTTATACGCAGCACTGACCGGGTTGTCGGCATACACATGGCAGGGCCAGATGCCCCTGAAATTATCCAGGGCATGGCAGTTGCCATTCGAGCCGGTGCGACCAAGGCGGTCTTTGACTCGACTATCGGCATACACCCTACTGCTGCCGAAGAATTTGTTACCCTGCATGAAGCTGCCAAATGTAAACAATGGGGTGGAAGCAAATGCCCATATTAACGATTTCTTTTAATGCCCCCCCTGTCGGGGGTTTACCGAAAAAGGCGATGGAATAATCCAGCAATAGTATCAACTGTGCTTTTCAGTGTATCGACGACTGCGTTTACTGTAGTCGTCAAGGAATTGCCCACAGCACCAACCACGCTACCGAGGGCATTGCCAATATCATCGATCAGGCTCATAAATGCATCTCCATAGTTTCAATATGATAATTAAAATTGACGGCAATCCTGAAAACCGTCATTGCATTGTTGAACGCGGGTTGTCTGATGGATCGCTCTTTCGATACTGCGTTGCCCAAGCACAATCCAGTGCAGTTAGATACGCCGGCCTTGTATGACGCGCAGAATAATCACGATGACCGCGATAACCAAAAGAATGTGAATAAATCCGCCGATTGTGTACGAGGAAACCAGGACCAGCCTACCCGGACACGACTGCACAGCCCAACGGTGCTCGTTTTAGATGCTGTCCTTGATATCTTCCTTGAGATCGCCAAGGCCCTTCTGGACTTTGCCGACGTTCTTTTGGACATTGCCTTCTATCTCCATACCCTTGTCATCCAGTATCACACCGGCGGCTTCCTTGACTTTACCTTTGGCTTCTTCGACTCTGCCTTTTACTTGATCTTTGTTCATGAGTGTTCTCCTGATTATTATTAGCCATGACCCGATAGCCATGATAAAAGCGGGATATTCTGTATCCAAACGCTTATTTAAAATACTACACGCAGAACTGAACTCAGTCTGTTCGGTAACGCACATAGATTATATTTCCTTAAACGAGTATCGACTGGTTTTGTCGAAGGCAGGCGTTTATAAGTTGGACCTGACACGATAGTGTGTGGTCACGGCACGAAATTATGAAGTACAAAAAAAACCCGCTCTGAAAGCGGGTTTTTATTTTTGGAAACTCTCAATGATTTCAAGAGCTTCCGGTCAGGCAAGGTCTACTAACCTATGGTTGTGGGGTAATTGCAGGGTATTCCTGTGGATTCATCGGTGGTTGAGGTTCATCAAGAACTTGCAATTGAACGCGACGGTTATTGGCGCGTCCTTCTTCGGTATCATTGGTATCAATAGGTTGCGTCCAGCCATATCCCTTAGTAGTCAGATTGGGGAAATCGTATCCATCAACCAGGTATTGTTTGACTGCCATTGCACGGCGCTCGGACAACTTCATGTTATACTTGAATCCGCCCGTTTTACTGGTGTGACCTTGTATTTCAATTGGCATTCCCGGATTCTCTTTGATCATCTTGGCTGTATTGTCAAGATTTGCAAAGTATTCCGGTGGTATGACAGCTGAATCATTGGCAAATTTGACATCGACAATCCAGCAGCCGGCTACGCTGACTTTAGCACCGGGTAACGTATTGGGACACTTATCAACGCAATTATTGACACCGTCATTATCGTCATCCTTAGTCGCACAACCTTCTGCAACCGGTAGCGGAGCCGGGGGAGCTTCAGCTACTACTGGCTGGGGTTTCGGGCCAAACGGAATAACGAAACCAAGGTTTATAACCATGTCATGAAATTCGTTCGTACCAGGCTGTAAATTGGCGTTGAAATTTTGATTGTAACGATAGCGTACGTCACCACGAACCAGGAAGTTATCACTAACTTCATAGGTAGCACCCGCGCCCGCTTCGCCGATAAAGCCGGTACCACTGCCACTATTATGACTGGAGTTCATGGCGCCTAAACCGAGTACGGTATAGGGCGAAAAGGTATCACGATCGATGAAATATTGCACATCCGCGGTACCACCGGTCAGAGACCAGCTTCCGTTTCCGTTATCACCTGATAGGCCTTGATAAAAACCTTTCAGCTCGACGTTGAAATGTTCATCAATCATCTTGCCAAAGCCCATGCCGCCGCCAAAGCCGTTATTGGATACCCGATCCCCGCCGGGTTGAACAAAAGTGCCAAACGGCGCAACATACCATCTATCATCTACAACTTCTTCGGCTTGAGCCATTGACAAAAAATTTATGCTTGTCAAAGCGACTAAGGCGAGTACGTGTTTTCTTAGCATAACATTCTCCTTAAATTAACTTAAAAAATAAACATCGGTAAATCAACAACTATAAAACTGCCAGACCTTAGCCCCAGTGAGCTAAAACCGTTCAAGTAGCTAAACAGCCACAATTGATAACAAATATACCACATTGTTCCAAATAGTCATATTTTTTTGTTATTTCTGGTTCAGATAAATTGAAATATGCTTAAATCATGGCAATAGCGTTTGAAGCACTTTAATTATAGTATATGTACATCAACACACTCTCTCCGGTCGGAGTATATAGGCTGGTGGCAAGCGTTATAAGGGATAGTTGACTGTCCAAAAGCGCCTTTTTCATAAATACTTATAGGTTTTATGGCGCCAGGCGGTCTGGAATAATAAAAAAGTTTAATTATGTAGAAGTGATGAATATACAACAAGCCCTGCAACCCCTCTTAAACAAACAAAATCTTACCGCCGATCAAATGCGTGAGGTAATGCGTCAAATCATGACGGGAAATGCAACCGACGCACAAATTGCAGGCTTCTTGATTGCCTTGCGCTGCAAAGGCGAAACCATAGACGAAATTGCCGCTGCTGCTGAAGTAATGCGCGAATTGGCCAGTAAAGTCGATATTAAAGGAAAACATATCATCGATACTTGTGGCACCGGCGGCGATGGTGCGAATACTTTCAACATCTCCACGAGCTGCGCTTTTGTGGTTGCCGCTGCGGGCGGACAGGTCGCCAAACACGGTAACCGCTCGGTATCCGGTTGTTGCGGCAGCGCCGATGTGCTGGAAGCCGCTGGCATCAAGCTGGATTTAACCGCCGAACAGGTAGCACAATGCGTGCATGTAATTGGTGTCGGCTTTTTATTTGCACCCAAACATCATGGCGCCATGAAATACACCATTGGCCCGCGTAAAGAAATGGGCGTAAGAACCCTGTTTAATTTATTAGGGCCGTTATCCAACCCTGCAGGCGCTCCCAACCAGTTAATCGGTGTATTTGCTAAGGACTGGGTAGAGCCGCTGGCGCATGTATTAAAAAAACTGGGCAGCAAACATGTGTTGGTGGTAAGCGCTGATGATGGACTGGATGAAATCAGCATTGCCTCCGCTTCTACCATTGCCGAACTTAAAAATGACGAAGTCACTACTTATACAATTACGCCGGAGCAGTTTGGCTTTAAACGCGCCAGTCTCGCTGAGTTGACAGTTAATGATGCAGCTTCCAGTTTGGCAATGGTAAAATCGGTGCTGGATAATAAAGCAGGCGCTGCCAGGGATATTGTGCTGTTAAATGCGGGAGCGGCGATTTATGCGGCAAATATCACCGATTCCCTGGCCGCTGGCATAGAAAAAGCGCGGGAAGTTGTCGCTAGCGGAGCGGCACGGGCCAAGTTCGATTCACTAATTGCATACAGTAAGAGAAGCTAAAGGCCGCTCCTAAAAGGGATATATTAAAATTTCATAACCCGATAAACACCATGACCGATACCCCTGATATTTTAAAAACAATATTGGCTAAAAAAGCCGAAGAAATAGCCAGACGCAAATTGGACATGTCTATTGCCAATCTGGAAGATATTGCTACTGGCGTAGAACGACCA
>JAQTMV010000064.1 GCA_028714175.1 Methylococcales bacterium | reverse complement strand
TTCTATTAAAAACCGTGATCGTATCTCTCAACCCCTGATTCTACCGTTAAAATTTGGGGTAAACGATTTTTAGGGGACGCTGTAGGCCAAGTAGGTCAAGGGCTACAGAGCAGCGCAAATGGCTCAGTTAACTTCATGTCAACCGCACTATGATTAGCAGTTACGACTTGCCACACTTAATTTTACAAAAGAAGCTGAGGGTTTTATTTTCCCTTTAAATATTATTCCAAAGTGGCTTGGAATTGCAGTTCCCGACGGCTTCGGTAAACGCGAACACAAGATAGCTAACAGGGAAAAGTCGATTAAGCTGGTGCGTATTATCTATCTCAATAATAGCATCCGGGCAAGCACTTATGGTTGTGACCTTAGCAAGCCAACAGGAGAAGAATATGTATATTACTAACATATCTTTATTCGTAAGTCGCGTCACTGTTGCATTCCTGATTTCACTGGTAGTAACCGCCGCCTATTCCCAGCACAAAACAAGCGGAACCTCAGAAGTGGCGGATAATATTCAGCTAAAACCTTCCGGCCGGATCAAGCAAAATAACAACCTCCTAATTGCCCAGATTCAAACCGGAAATTGCCGGCAACCTGGGACGAAAAACGTGAATACTCTCAATCTTGGCGGCCAGGCCGCCAACGCATCCGATAGCGCCGGTTTCTACAAGCCCACGGATTGCCCTGAACCATTAACCAGGCAAATCAAAAAAACTGAATTAACTTCTTCGCCGAAGAAGTTATCGATGCAAGTAAATTTCGAGTTTAATTCGGCCCGGCATACTCCAGTCGGTTGACGGACTCTTCAACCTGTCGCTGAAGCGCTTGCCTCCCCGGAGTGAAGTTTGCCCTTATATGCAAAGGTGCCTGCAAATAATGGTAGCCGGTGTGTTAGCCTTGACAGGTTGTATAGATGCCAATGCTGACAGACAACAGTGGCCCGCTGAAATTACGCTTGAGCTGGGCCGCGGCATTATTATGGCCGAAGTTGCAGACACACCCGCGTCCCGTGAACGCGGAATGATGGAACGAAAGCGCTTCGAAATCGATAAAGGCATGGCTCGGATCGCGGATTTCGGCATTACGCTTTTACTGGACAGGGAACTGCTTACCGAAACGGGTATTGGCCTTGGCACGTCATGTTTTATGAGTCCCGAGCCAATTCAGCACCCCAAAGGGGTTGACAGCCGCAGCGATATCTATTCTGCAGGTATACTTTTGTACGAAATGCTGACCGGCGATGTGCCATTTGATGGAGAAACGGATTTCAGCATCAAGCAACGATTATGGTAACGGGGTAACAGGAGACTCGTCTATTGCTGAACGGTGGTATAGAAAATCCGCGGAACAGAGAAACCCCCAGGCACAAAATAGTCTGGGCGATCTTTATTATAACGGTGAAGGTATCCCTGTTAACTGTCAACAAGCCCATTATTGGTATCAAAAAGCCGCAGAACAAGGCCATAGAGACTATAGGGACGCTCTAAATAATCTCGGCGAGACATTACTGCAGGGCAACGGAGTACCAATTAACGTGACAGAGGGCGCAGACTGGATCCGCAAACCGGCGGAGCCAGGCTATACCCGCCGCGCCCAGAAAAATCTTGGCGATCTGTTCCTGGAAGGGTCAGCAATCCATTGATGATTTTCCCACGGCGTTCCATCTCCATCCAAATAGACATGTAATACTTCTTTGTTTATATCTTGAGTGGCAGAGTATTTGTATAAAATTGATGATCAAAAATACCTGAGTTGAGTGAACAACTATAAAAACCAAAATTAGCAGCAGCGCTAGCGAAACGATCTGAAGGTGTGGCGCAGCCTGCCAATCCCTGAAAGCATACTATTGAAACAAACAGTTGCCTTAGCGCATAGCACTGGTTTCGATTATTCAAAAACGCAAATTCCAACATAAAATATTCTTCTTAACCCAATGTTGGTAACTGATACCGTTGAAATTCTAACAACTTATAATTGCCTTGGTATACTGGACCACAAATACGTCAGGTTTTTAATTCCTGCAAAAACCTTGGTTTACCTGGTTTAAATAATCCGACGAATTTGCGGAGCGTAGTAACAGTCTTACTATTGATATCGTGTCGTATCGGCTATGCCCGCTTCAGTAAACCCTGCTTTTCTCAGGCGGCAAGCGTCACACACACCACAGGCGAGGCCCTGCTCATCGGCGGAATAACAGGAAACGGTGCGTTGATAGTCCACGCCCAATGCGACACCCTGTTTTATGATTTCTGCCTTGGTCAACGAGATCAGCGGCGTATGTATTGTGAAATACTCACCTTCTACACCCGCTTTAGTGGCCAGATTGGCTAATTGCTGAAATGCCTTGATAAATTCAGGTCTGCAATCGGGGTAACCGGAATAATCCACAGCATTAACGCCAATAAAGATATCATGCAGCTTTAAAACCTCCGCCCAACCTAATGCAAACGACAGGAAGATCGTGTTCCTTGCCGGCACATAAGTTACGGGTATGCCTGCCTGAAGGGTATCCGGCACTGCAATAGTTTCATCGGTCAAGGCTGAACCACCTATCGAACCCAACCCAAGTTTGATAATTTTATGCTCTTCAACCTGATAGTCTGAAGCTATCTGTGCGGCTGCTATCAGTTCGGCATTATGCCGCTGGCCATAATCAAAACTTAAAGCATAACAAATGTATCCCTGTTGTTTTGCAAGGGCAAGTACAGTAATGGAATCTAATCCTCCTGACAGAAGGATAATGGCTCTTTTTTGCATATGGCTTTACTTGCCTTGGGCATCATCCCAAAGCAGTTTATGTAGTTGAATTTGAAAACGAACAGGCAATCTGTCCTGAAGAATTTTTTCGGCAAGCTCGGTTGGATCTTGCTGCCCCATTACCGGCGAAAACAGGATTTCGCAGCGTCCAGGCAACTCATATTCAGTTATAGCTGCTTTTGACCAATCATAGTCTTCATCATTACCAATCACGAACTTAACCTGATCTTTAAGGTTGAGAAGATGAATATTTCGATAAAGGTTTTTGCTTGATTCACCTGAACCAGGCGTTTTAAGGTCCATGACTTTAACAACACGCGGATCCACAAAAGAAATATCGATAGCGCCACTCGTTTCCAGCGAAACAAAATAACCTTTATCAAGCAATTTTGCCATTAACTCATGACAGGCTGACTGCGCCAGAGGCTCGCCGCCTGTTACGGTAATATATCTGGTGCCGTATTGTTCTACCTCAGCTATGATTTCCGGAATCTCAATTTTTTTTCCACCCGAAAAAGCATAAGCGGTATCACAATAGACACATCTTAATGGACAGCCGGTGAGCCGGATAAAAACGGTGGGTATTCCCACGGTATTTGACTCGCCTTGCAGGGAATAAAAAATCTCGGTGATGCGTAATGAACTCACAATCAGTTTTTAACCTGATCCAACTTAAGCAGTTTTTTTGTTGCGAGCATGGCTGCTGGTGTATTTGGGTATTCGGCGGTAACTCGGGTTAAGTATTCACGCGCTTTTGCCAAATTTTTCTGTTCCACCTCTATATAACCAAGCTTCAATATTGCATCGGGTACTTTTGCACCATTGGGATATTTTTCTATAACATCATTGAATGCTTTACGTGCTGCATCATTATCTTGCTTAACCCTGTAAGCTTCACCTAACCAATATTGTGCATTATTGGCATAAACACCTGTCGGATACTTGCTCAAATAGGCATTAAATTGCTCTATTGATTGATCAGTGTGTCCATTTCTAAGCTCATTATAAGCTTGTTGATACTCCTCCTTTTCAGTGCCTGAGACTTGTGCAGCATCATCGAGTTTTGGCTTGGGAGCCTGTTTAGCTAATGCAGCAGACTCATTGGCAGACACAGATTTATCAACTGGAGCAGGCTGATTCACAGGCGCAGATTCTGAGGCCGGTGCCGGAGATTCGCCCCCCCTTTGAATTTCGGCATCACCAGAGTACACTGATTCCGCAGGGTTTTCAGTCACTGGCTGGTCGTCGGCGCCGCCACTCGCTTTATTTTCGATGCTTTGCAGCCGTTCATCAAAATCAGAATACATTGTACTCTGATGTTTTTTCAGCTCATCAATACGATAGGCCTGCTCATCGACCTTGCCGGTAAGCTGCTGAACTTCAGCTTGCAATTGCTCCAGACGTCTCATCATTTCATACAAGGTATTTGTTGATGGCGAGTTGGCAGGATTGGCTGGCACTGCAGATGGCGGGTATGATGAATGGTCAATAACAGGCGGCAATTCTGCATAGACACTGCTGCAAGCTGACAGCAACATTACAAGGCTTGTTTTTTTCATATAGCTACCTTGGTTGATAAACAATCTCAACACGACGATTTTTCTCCCAGGCTTCTTCATCACTGCCGAAAGCTGCAGGCTTTTCTTCACCATAACTGACTATCTGCAGCTGGTTTTCAGAAACGCCCTGAACTTTCATCATGCTGGCTACTGATTTTGCACGCTGTTCGCCCAGTGCAATATTGTACTCGCGAGAGCCACGTTCATCCGCATTACCTTCCAGAGTTATTCGTTGCGCCGGATTTGCAATTAAATATTGTGCGTGAACTGCAATTACCGGAACAAAATCCGGCATTACTTCACTGCTGTCCAGCATGAAGTAGATGGTTCGCTTGGATAATGGGTTATTCGGATCATTGAATTCCGGGCCTAAAGTACTGGCATAATCGCCGCTGCCTGACACGCCACTCATTGCCGAGCCACTCATGCCGGGAGTAGCATTTAAACCACTGGTCGAAGCATCATTGATACCGCTGCCAGTGGTTTGACTACCGTCAGTAAGACTGGCATCTTTCTCTTCCGTCTCACTACAAGCAGATAACATCAGTGTGCTTATAGCCAAGGCCAATAGTGTTTTATTCAATTTCATCTTCAATTTCCAAATAATAAGTGCTAACTATACAAAAAAACGTGTTTCAGCCAATAAAACCTAGGGCGACCATGCGGGTTCGCGAACTTCGCCGCTATTAAAAACCAACTTTTGTTGCATTTTACCATCTATTGACACAGCCGATAAGAAGCCTGTGCGACCTTTTTTTGAGGCATACAGGATCATCGTGCCATTCGGCGCAAAACTGGGTGATTCGTCTGATCGGCCACCCGTTAACACATTAACGGATCGGGTTGCCAACTCCATCACAGCAATACGATAATCATTGCCATTGCCATGCACCATAGCTATGCTTTTTCCATCCGGTGAAAAACTGGCTCTGGCATTATAATCACCAGAAAAGGTCAATCTCTTTTCCTGCCCACCCTGACTTGGAACAATATAAAGTTGCGGCTTGCCACCTCTATCTGAAGTAAAAACAATGCTGCTGCCATCAGGAGACCATGCGGGTTCAGTATCAATCGCAAAACTTTTGGTCAGCTTGGTTAATGTATTCGAAGCCAGATTCAGGATATAAATATCGGGACTTCCATCTTTGGATAAGGTTAAAGCCAGTCTCGTCCCATCCGGTGACCAGGCGGGAGCGCCATTGATGCCAGGAAACTCAGCGACACGCTTTCTCTCACCTGTAGCCAGTGTCTGCACATAAATGGCTGCTGATTTTTTCTCAAAGGATACATAAGCCATTTTCTTGCCATCAGGCGACCAGGAGGGAGACATCAGCGGTTCAACTGATGAGGCTACGGTTTGAGGATTAAAGCCGTCCGCATCGGCAATCTGTAGTTGATGCAGTTGTTGTTTATTACCCTGGTTATTCGTCGTGATGTAGGCAATTCGCCCACTGAAAACGCCTTTTTTACCGGTCAACTTTTCAAAAATAAGATCACTGATATGATGAGCGGTTCTTCGTAAATCAGCAGCCGATGAGGTCATTCGATAACCCAACAATTGTCCGCTTTTATAGACATCAAGCAACTGAAATTGAACATTATATTGGCCGCCGCCATCCGCACCGACCTGCCCTATTACCAGATAATTCTGGCCTAAAGCCTGCCAGTCTTTAAAATTAACCTCCGCTGCAGTGCCCGGTCTGCCGGGCATGCCCTGTTCATCCATCATTGTAAAATAACCGCTACGCCCCAGGTCGGCATTTACGACAGCGCTAATATCAACCGGCGCACCCTGCGAGGCAAACGGAACGACCGCGACAGGCACCGCGCTTTCAACACCTTCAGTAATTTCAATTGTCAGCGCTGCATGACCAATTGGAACATTAAAACCAAACAGCACGATTAATAAAATTCTTCTAAATAAATTCACGCTCACCTCTACTACTGCACTCAAAAAAACCGGTGTCATTATCATTCATCTACACCTTATGTGCTGACATATTGATACTCCGGATTATCTGGAAAATAACCAGATCTTCAACCTTACAAAAACAACATTCTTTAATCGTACACATTTATTATTTTGGATTAAACAAAAACTGAAACGATCTGAATTCTCTGGCAAACAGCTCTTTATCTTTAGGTACAGGTAGCGGGGATGCTTTGTTAACTGCATTTTCTGCCGACCTGTCAAAAATCTCATCACCACTACTGGAAACAACTTCAGCATCAATCACTGTACCATCAGACATCAATCTGACCCGAATTGTACACTTTAAACCTGCCGTAGCAGAGACAGGACGAATCCAGCTTCGATTTACTTTTTGCTTGATGGCAAGTTTTGCCTGCTCCGCTTCTGACTGACGTGCCGCTGCTTTGGCTTGCGCTGCCGCGGCCTCTTCTTTTGCTTTTTCAGCCGCTTCGGCCTCCGCTTTAGCCTTGGCTGCTGCTTTTGCTTCAGCCTCTGCTTTAGCTTTTGCGGCGGCTTCTGCTTTGGCTCTAACAGCAGCCTCAGCTTTAACTTTTGCGGCTGCTTCAGCTTTCGCTTTCGCAGCAGCCTCCGCTTTGGCTTGTGCAGCGGCCTCAGCCCTGGCTTTAGCCGCGGCTTCCTCTTTGGCTTTTGCGGCTGCTTCGGCTTTAGCCTGTCTGGCCGCTTCCGTCTTGGCTTGTGCGGCGGCTTCGGCTTTCGCCTGTCTGGCCGCTTCCGCTTTGGCTTGTGCGGCGGCTTCGGCTTTCGCCTGTCTGGCCGCTTCCACCTTGGCTTGTGCGGCGGCTTCGGCTTTCGCCTGTCTGGCCGCTTCCACCTTGGCTTGTGCAGCGGCTTCGGCTTTCGCCTGTCTGGCGGCTTCCGCTTTGGCTTGTTCTGCGGCTTCGGCTTTCGCCTGTCTGGCGGCTTCCGCTTTGGCTTGTAGTGCTTCTTCGGCTTTCGCCTGTCTGGCCGCCTCCGCTTTGGCTTGTTCTGCGGCTTCGGCTTTCGCCTGTCTGGCCGCCTCCGCTTTGGCTTGTTCTGCGGCTTCGGCTTTCGCCTGTCTGGCGGCTTCCGCTTTGGCTTGTTCTGCGGCTTCGGCTTTCGCCTGTCTGGCGGCTTCTACCTTGGCTTGTTCGGCCCCTTTTTTCGCATTTTCGAGCTCAGCTTGCTTTGCATCGATTTCGGCTTTTTCTTTGGCTTCTAAAGTCTCAAGCTGTTCTTTCGTTGCCTGCTTTTTTACTGCTTTAGCTTGTTTTACAGCCTCTGCTTCTGCCCGTAAGCTTGCTGTATCAACAATTGTCGCATGAATAATTTCAGAGACAGATTCAGTCTCTGTAACATTAGGTTTGAATAGAGCACTTAACACAAATAAACCCAACAGCGTAAAGTGCAAAGCCAAGGCTAAAATGAAAGGCCATAAAAATCGCTTTTGACTATCCATCTAAATCTATTGTTCTTCAGGCTTGGTCATTAACCCCACAGTAGGCACGCCGGCATTTTTCAGTGCAGCCATTACCGTAACCACAGTGCCATAATCCACGCCCTTATCTGCACTAATTAGAACTTGCGTTCCCGGCTTATTGCTTAATACAGCGGCCACCCGAGCGTTTATTTCTTCAGGCTGAATCAGTTCGTCATTCTGTCCGTCAATATTAATATAATATTCACCCTGCTCCTTTATTGAAATGACAATAGGCGGTTCACCTTCTTTCTGTTCCACCATCGCAGATTCAGCCTGCGGAAGATCAACTTCCACGCCTGTTTGCAACATTGGCGTGGTAATCATAAAAATAATGAGCAATACCAGAGTAACGTCAATGTAAGGAACTACATTGATTTCCCCCATAGGCTTTCTGCGTCCGTGTTTCCTGCTCATTTGCTGTGCGCCTGTCTTTGCAACAATACAACAAACTCCTCGACGAACAATTCGTATCGGCCTGTTAGCCTGTCCAAGCGGGTTGAAAACCGGTTATAAGCGACGACGGCCGGTATCGCAGCAAACAAGCCAATGGCTGTTGCAATCAACGCTTCGGCAATACCTGGAGCTACCTGGGCCAGTGTCGCCTGTTTTACATTACCGAGCGACATGAAAGAGTTCATGATACCCCATACCGTACCAAATAATCCGACATAAGGGCTAGTGGAGCCGACCGTTGCAAGAAACGCCAGGTGTTCGTCCAGTCTATCCAGTTCACGCGATAATTCAATACGCATCGCGCGTTGAGCGCTTTCTACTTGTACCATGGGCTCCACATTGCCGGTTTGCCGCATTCTGGAAAATTCCTTATACCCGGCCAGGAAGATTTTTTCTATCCCTTCCGGCTCGAAATCCTTTGCTGCCAGTTTTCTATAAAGATCGGCTAATGCGACACCTGACCAAAATTGCTCTTCAAACTCATCAGTAATTTCAATTGCCCGGTTAAGTTCCTTGCGCTTGGAAAAGATAAACGTCCACGATGCCACTGATACTATCAATAACAACAACATGACAAACTGCACAACAAAACTGGCTTCTTTGATTAAATGGAAAAGGGATAAATCAGTATTCATTCTTTAACAGCTCTAGTAAGTTTTCAGGAATCGCTTTAGGACGCATCGTATTGGCATCCAAACAGGCAATGCGAATTATGCTTTTACATAAAACATCATCACCACGTGTAATCAGTTGTTCAAAAATTAGACTGGCTTTTTTTGCCAGAGTCACCTCGGTACTGACCTGTAATAATTCATTAAACCGTGCCGGACTCAAATAATCGACTTGCACTGAACGCACGACAAAAATCATGCCTTCATTGGCAATAAGTTCATCCTGCTCAAAACCCATCGCCCTGAGCATTTCGGTTCTTGCCCGTTCAAAGAACTTGAGATAGTTGGCGTAATACACGACGCCGCCAGCATCGGTATCCTCGTAATAAACGCGGATTGGCCAGATAAATTTTTCCATTTTCTTTTGTTGATGGTTAAGTCGCGAAGATCAGCATAGTAGGATGCGCTGTGCGCACCTACCTTTGACGCTGCAGCAAATATAGTTCCAGTCCAAGGTGCGCACAGCGCACCCTACGGATTAATCAAACAAATCCTCGGATATTCCTATTTGTTTGGGCGGCTGCAAGCCAAAATGCAGGTATGCATTCCTGGTGACAACACGTCCACGCGGTGTGCGCATAATAAAACCTTGCTGCAGCAAATACGGTTCCAGTACATCTTCAATCGTACCGCGTTCTTCACTGATAGCTGCAGCCAGTGTATCCAGCCCTACCGGGCCACCGGCAAAATTTTCAATCATCGCCATCAGCAACTTGCGGTCCAGTGCATCAAAACCGTTACTATCCACTCTTAACATGTCCAGAGCCTGAACGGATACTTCTTCTGTAATGGTGCCATTACCTTTTACTTCAGCGTAGTCGCGTACACGCCGCAGTAATCTGTTGGCGATTCGGGGCGTACCGCGAGAACGGCGGGCAATCTCATACGCACCCTTCTGCTCCATCGTAATACCTAAAACATTGGCCGAACGTATGGCAATACTGGCCAGCTCATCAACCGTGTAAAATTCCAGTCGCTGCACGATGCCAAAGCGATCACGCAAGGGGGAAGTCAGCAAACCGGCGCGGGTAGTTGCGCCGACCAGCGTAAAGGGCGGCAAGTCCAGTTTGATTGATCGGGCGGCAGGCCCTTCACCAATCATAAGATCCAGCTGATAATCTTCCATGGCTGGATACAGGATTTCCTCAACGGCAGGACTCAAACGATGAATTTCATCAATAAACAACACGTCATGAGCTTCAAGGTTTGTCAGCAGTGCGGCAAGATCGCCCGCCTTATCCAGTACAGGCCCTGAAGTCTGGCGAATTTTAACACACATTTCCGTCGCTATGATATTGGCCAGCGTTGTTTTGCCCAAGCCCGGAGGGCCAAAAATCAACACATGATCCAAAGCCTCCTGGCGTGCTGATGCCGCCTGGATAAAAATCTCCATTTGCGCGCGCAATTCTTTCTGTCCGACATATTCGGCCAGGCGTTTTGGGCGAATAGCGCGGTCTTGCCGTTCTTCATCGGTATGGCTGCGAGCCGTTATCAGCCGATCACTTTCAATCATCTGATAGCACCTTGTAATGCTCGTCTGATAATATCTTCACAACTTTTACCTTCAGCACCGATGTTTTGCACCATTTTACCGGCGTCTAATGGCTTGTAACCTAATGAACACAGAGCGCTGATTGCTTCCTGTTTCGGATTGCCGATTGTTGGTGTAGCTAAACCTGTATCGCTGTTACTCGTCATGACTGAATCGCCCAAACCCGGCAGCCTATCGCGCATTTCAATGATCAGACGTTCGGCCGTTTTTTTGCCGACACCGGGTAAACGTACCAATGCTTGCGTATCGTTATCGTGAATACAGCGGTGAAACTCTTCCGCGCTCTGTCCGGATAAAATAGTCAAGGCCAGCTTGGGACCGACACCATTAACCTTAATCAGCGTTCTGAATAGTGTACGATCAGCTTCTGTAGAAAATCCGAATAAAATATGTGCATCTTCCCGAACCACCAGATGGGTGTGTAATTTTATCTCTTCGTTGATGGCAGGCAGATCATAGAAAGTCGTCATCGGTGCTTCAACTTCATAACCGACACCCTGAACGTCCAGCACTAAAAAGGGTGGTGCTTTATGCACCAGCTTACCGCGTAAAAAACCGATCATCTCACCACGCCTTGTCTGCCAAGTATAGTAGCAGTTTGCTGATAATGCGCATGACAAATACCGATACCTAATGCATCACTGGCGTCCAAAGACAACTCACCCTGCATATTTAACAGCAATTTAACCATATGCTGAACCTGAAGTTTATCGGCAGCGCCCTTCCCCACTACTGCTTGCTTGATTTGCCGAGCAGCATATTCAAACACGGGCATCCCCCTGGTTTGTACTGCGCAAATTGCAGCGCCGCGAGCCTGGCCCAGTTTAAGTGCGGAATCCGCATTTTTATGCATAAAGACTTGTTCTATCGCCATTTGATCAGGCTGATAGTTATCGACAATTTCTAGAATCCCGTCAAATATTTGTTTGAGCCGATCAGGAAAATAATCAGCATTAATACGAATACTGCCGCTGGCTATATATTTATAGCCTTGTAGCGAATCTTCTATAATTCCGTATCCGGTCAGTCTTGATCCGGGATCTATCCCTAAAATTCTCATCAGATTTTAATAAATGCTAGGATGCGTTGTATGCACAATTTTGCTATAGCTGTTTTTCATCAAGTAGCTTTACCGATTGCAAGCGTGCAAATTTCTTATCAAAGGTAAATAACTCATGATTATTTTCCAAACATCCTGACAGAATAATGTAATCAGAAAAATCCGCCGTGTTATTTTCAAAAGTCACCAGTGCGTAATCAAACTGAGTTTCATCTTGCAACACAAAGAGCAAAGTTTGCTGAAGATGTTTTAGTACGGTTATGACGGCTGGCTTATCAAAACCATAAGCCGTTTCCAATACCCAAACCATTTCAATTTGTACGATTTGCGGCACATAAACCTGTTTAGCACGTTTTAACAGAGCTTTAGCTAAACTGACTTGTGTCTGTGAATCTGGATCATTGATTAACAAACGCACAAGTACATTGGTATCAACTGCAATCATAAGCTCCCGCCGCGCTTTTTTATTGCCTCATCCATTTGTTCCAATGTGACACCGTGTGGCGCCTGTAAAATGCCGCAAGCCTGTTCGATTTCTTCGTCGGTTAATTCATGTTTATTCTGTGTTACCGATTTGAATGAATAACGCTTTTCCAAGAAACAAATAAAATCCAATACCTCTTTTTGTAAATTTTCCGGCAACTTTTTGCTATGTGTTGTTATTTCATTAAGATGATTCATAATATTTTTTCCCCTCCTCGAGTGTGTATTACTAAGTAGCCTCGATGAAGTAAAACGGAATCGAGGACCTGGGAACTCCGATTATCCTCGATTCCACTTCGTTACATCGAGGCTACTTGCTACTTGCTACTTGCTCGAACAGACTTATTCCGGCCTACAGGGCTGAATTCGACCCATTGGGGTCATTCAAAGATAACGTAAAGCTCAGAGGCATAGCGGAGTCTGTTGTAGTGTTAATTTAGAATTGCGTATACGCCTTATTCACTTTAAGAAAGTCTGAATTTCGCTGTACGATAAGTCGCCATAATGGCAGATGTTGCCCCTCATAGTTTTCTGGTATGAATACCTTGAAAACTTGCGGGTGAAGGTCAATATCTACTGCAATAACCTTTCCATCACTTACAGTATATTCCCCATACATTTTTGAAATCATGGAGCTTAGAGTTCCAATTATAGAAAAATTTTGTTCTGGTTGTTCATCAGGTGAATAAATAAACTTCATCCCCATAAGTTTGTTTTCTTTAAAAATACCCTCACATCCCTTCTCAACCCATTTGCCAAATCGAATTAAATAAAACGCTAATTCCTTCTCTGATTCAGTCATAATCTCATTACCAGCACAATAAAACTTGATGTCTCGACTAATAAAAAGGGCTTGACCATTATGGTCGATTTCATCAGCATCTTCTTCATTGGTAAGAAGATGCATTTCTAAATCGGGCTTAGTCCCTATCCAACAATCTCCAATTATGGACATTTCTGACATCGCTAATGCTGTAGGCAAATCAATGGTAAAGGAATCTACACCTTCTTCAAAGGCATCAATAGAAACCATGATCCATGAGTTCCAACGTGAAAAATAAATGGCAAATTTAAGCTCTACATTATTTAGCTTGGCGTATCTTGCTAATTTATTGTAATAATCCTTTTTGATCGAAAATTTTTCAGAAGGATTTTTTGGATGGTAGTTTTTTACTTCTACCAAAAGCTGACTACCATCTTTTAATGTGATTCTGTAATCCGGTAAAGCAATTACGTCATCTTCAAGACAATAAATATTTCCAGCATCTTCTTGTTTTAATAGTGCAACTTTTCCTAATGCGCCAACAACATACGCGAACAGGGATTCTATTCGTTTTCCATGAATTACTGTATTGCTGTTTTTACTACTTTCAAGTGATCGCCGGACTTTTTCTATGAAATCATTCTGTGCGATTGGATCATCAAGTTTATATCCATGCTTAACAGCTATCGCTGAGAACAAATTAAAAACCTCAAATTTTTCAGGATTTCTTTTCAGCTTTTTCAATGTTAAGTACCAAGTTACAGATGCCTTCGGCATAAATTTTGAACGGCTGGTCTTGGCCGTTATGCAAAGCTTTGCATAACGGCCATTATGACAAGTGTCCTTTTATGCACAGTGGCTTGGAGGTGAATGGTTTTTAGCTGATAGTACAAGGCTTGAGCATGGTACCTCGATTGGAAGGCTGGACATAATTTTTATAGTCGTCTGGAGTGGACATTCTTTGATCCATTTCTGGAGACTGTCATAATCTCAAAAATTCACCTTGCCATAACCCTCAGCGCTCGCTATACGACACCCTACGCTTTTTAGTCATGGTCTATTTCGACCATCTGATCCAGTACCGATATGCTGAAAACCACGTATATGTATGTCGAAGCCGATTTGGCGACGTAAGAACGGGCACTGGCCGCCGGTAAAGACATTCCGGTATCACGCTCCAGTTCTTTAAATCGGTGTAATTATGCAAAGCTCGCGAGCGAGATAGATGCTTCTAACCCAGGCTGCATCTAGTCCGCGGCAACGCACTTAACATAAAAAGACACTTGTCATAATGGCCGAAAGCAGATGATTGTAGCCCGGTTGGGTTAGAGATAGCGTAACCCAAAATTTGCCGCTTCGATATTTTGGGTTACGGCTTTCGCCCAAGCCAAACTACGGCTAAACCACCTATCAATCCAGCCCTTCCATAATCTCGTCACTAATATCCGCATTGGAATAAACATTCTGCACATCGTCCAGATCTTCCAGGCGATCTATCAAACGCATCATTTTTTCCGCATCTTCAGCATCCAGTTCAGCCATCGTTGCGGCCTGCATCGTGACTTCGGCATTATCGGGTTCAAAGCCGGCCGTGGTCAGGGCTTCTTTTACGGCGAGATAATTTTCGGGGGTCGTCATGACATCAACCGCGCCGTCATCATAGCTGACAACATCTTCTGCGCCCGCTTCCAGGGCGGCTTCCATCAGCGCGTCTTCGTCAACGGAAGGCGCGTAACTCAATATACCTACTTTACTGAATAGATAGGCAACCGAACCATCCGTACCCAAATTGCCGCCCGCCTTGGTGAAGGCATGACGGACTTCACCTACGGTGCGGTTACGATTATCAGTCAGACAATCAACTATCACCGCTGTGCCGCCGGGGCCGTAGCCTTCATAACGGATATTTTCGTAATTAACACCTTCCAGCGCGCCAGAGGCTTTTTTAATGGCGGTATCAATGGTATCGCGGCGCATATTCGCGGCTAATGCCTTATCAATTGCGGTGCGTAAACTCGGATTACTGCCGGCATCCGAGCCGCTGGTTTTTACAGCTACGGTAATTTCACGCAGCATTTTGGTAAAAATTTTGCCGCGTTTGGCATCCTGTCCGGCTTTGCGATGCTTGATATTAGCCCATTTACTATGTCCAGCCATTGTCTCTCTCTAAAGAACAGTTAAAAAAAACCGTTGATTTTACCAGCCCGTGTAGCGCTTATCGACACAAGCTTACAAAATATGCTCTACAACCGAAAGCAAGGTAGGTTCAGTCACATAAAAATCGGATAGTTGACGCACAATCGGTCTGTCGACCACACCGCCAAAACCAAGCACATAAGCTCCAGCCTCCTTGGCTTCCATATCGGTCTTGCCGTCGCCGATCATCACCAACGAACCTTGCGCCTTAAGCAACTGCCTGCAAATCTCGGCTTTACCGCCCGTTCTGGCCAACGGGGAATTCAGATCATAATTACGGTAACTGCCATCCTCGTTGAAATAAATATCAACTGCGTGAACATGATTTTCAGGCAAGCATACACACTTTGCCAGCGGCAGAATAGCTTGACGCAAGCCGCCGCTGACAATGTGCACTGCTTTATTTTGGGCCAATAAAGAGGCAAAAACTTCTTTAACGCCCTCGACTATTTCGGCAATATACAAATCGGCCAGCCAGTTGATGCTGTCCTGATCCGGCCTGATCAGCGACAAACGCCGCTCATAGACTGCTTCCAAAGGCACAACACCATTCATTGCCAAATCGGTCAATTTGGACATTTCCTCGCCCAAACCGACACGTCTGGCAAGCTCGTCTATACCTTCTATTCTGCTTAAGGTACTATCGCAATCAAAACAAATAACATCAAAACTCATAAGTTGATCTGGGTCGCCTGATGTACGGCAGCAATACCGCTTAATTGCTGCAATATAGCGTCAGTTAAGGGTTCAGATACACTGATAACCGCCATCGCCTGCTGCAGACCATCCTCGGTACTCACTTGCATCCGGGTGATATTGATATTGGCATTGCCCAATACAGTACTGATTGCCGAAATCACGCCCGGTTTATCATCATGCCGGGTGACTAATAAAGTCCCTTCAGGCACAACTTCGATATCAAAATGATTGATGCACACCAAACGCGGCTGGCGGCCGCCTAATAATGCACCCGACAAGGCAATGCTCTGATCTGCACAATGTCCGGTTACTGTTATCAATGATACATAATCCTGCGATTCCTCGGTAACGGATTCAACCAGCGCAATGCCCTGGCGTTTGGCAATGTTTTCAGCATTAACGCGATTAACGGGCGTTGAAACTTGTCCGCTCAATACGCCAATCAACGCAGCAACTGAAACGGGGCGGACTGCCACTTCAGCAGCCCTGCCGAATAAAGCCACCTCTATTTTTTCTAATGGCTGGGTTGCCAGACCCACCAGTATCTTGCCCAAAATAGTGGCCAGGTTCATAAACTCATAGGATTTTTTCAACTCTTCCGCAGACAATCTGGGCAGGTTCAACGCATTAACCGCTTCTCCCGTCTTCAGGAACATCACTGCCTGTCTGGCAATTTCCACGCTCACTGCCACTTGCGCTTCAGCGGTTGACGCGCCCAGATGTGGCGTGAAAACGATATTGTCCAGTTCCAGCAAAGGCGAATTCGCAGGCGGTTCATTTTCATAAACATCCAGAGCCGCGCCGGCAATCTGACCATTCTTTAAGGCCTCGTACAATGCTGTTTCATTAATTAAACCACCTCTGGCGCAGTTAATAATCATGGCTTCTTTTTTCATTTTCGCCAATTGGGCGCTACCGATAATATTGCGGGTTTTTTCAATGAGCGGGCAATGCAGAGTAAGATAATCAGCACGAGACACTAATTCATCCAGACCTACTGATTTAACACCCAAGTCTTCAAATATTTCAGGCGCAACAAATGGGTCATAAGCGATAACCTGCATTTTTAAGCCCAAACCACGCTGTGAGACAATACGCCCAATCGTACCAAAGCCCAGTATTGCCAGCGTTTTATGTGCGACTTCTGAACCCATAAGCTTGGATCGTTCCCATTTACCGGCCCGCACTGAACGGTCTGCCGTCGGTAAATGCCGGCTTAGCGACATTAAATGTGCGATAGCCAGTTCAGCCGTAGTCGTTGCATTAGCATCAGGCGTATTCATAACAATAACGCCCAGCTCGGTTGCTGCGGGTATGTCGACATTATCGACACCGATACCGGCACGGCCTATCAACTTTAAACGTTTCGCGGCATGCAACACATTCTGGGTAACCTGGGTATCGCTGCGAATCAACAACGCATCGTAATCGCCGATAATTTTACAGAGTCCCTCTTCATTAAGCCCTGTCTCGATATGTATTTGTATACCGGACTGTTCATTCAAATAATTGATGCCAGCTTCTGCTAATTTGTCGGAAATAAGAATTTTTTTCATGGAATTGTTGACTGAAGGATTACACGTTAAAAAAGTGCACAGTTTAACAGCTTTGATATAATCCCGGTATTGCCAAGTGAGACATTGACTCAAATGCCTGAACTATTTCTTCCCTCTGTTGCAGGAAGGCGATTTATCGCATCTCTATTCATGCTATTAGTGTTACTGTCAGTAATAGTGTTTTTTATTTCGCAAGAAGTGATAAATCGCGCCTCTATTACGGCCCCAGATGTGACCTTTACCACCCTCACCGAAAAAAAAATCGCTCTGAAAGAATTACGTGGTAAACCGGTTATTGTCACATTCTGGGCGACTGATTGCCCCGCTTGTATAAAAGAAATTCCGCACCTGATTGATCTTTATACTCAATATCATAAACAAGGCCTTGAAATCATAGCCGTCGCCATGTTTTACGACCCGCCAAACCATGTCGTCACGATGACTGAAGACTTGCAGCTGCCTTATAATGTAGCTTTGGATTTAAAAGCTGGACTCGCCCATGCCTTTGGTGATGTGCAATTTACACCCGGCACCTTTTTAATTACCCCTGATGGGTTAATTGCCCTAAAAAAAACCGGCGCTTTTGATCCCTCTGAAATGAAGACCCGTATTGAAACCCTGTTAAAAGGATAAGCCATGCTCTGGTTAAAAGCTTTGCACCTGATTTTTATGGTCACCTGGTTTGCAGGCCTGTTTTATCTGCCGCGTTTGTATGTTTATCATGCCCAGAGTTTCGACCAGATCAGCAATGAACGCTTTAAGGTGATGGAGCGCAAGCTGTTTTTCGGCATTATGACGCCGGGCATGATAGCTACCTTTATCTTCGGCATATGGATGTTGGCTGGATACGCCTGGAATCTTTATTCCGCCAGTGGTTGGCTGCATGCAAAACTGGCGCTGCTTGCACTGATGCTGGTTTATCACTATTACTGCGGCGTGTGGCTGTTTGATTTTAAACATGACCGCAATCAGCATAGTCATATTTTTTACCGCTGGATGAATGAAGTGCCGGTATTATTTTTGGTTGGCATCATCATTTTGGCGGTGGTAAAGCCTTTCTGACATTACCCGGCAATTGCAGATTTAGGTCTGCCGAAGCTAATTTTAAACAACATAAGCAAGAAGTGATTTTTCATCATCCATAGACTAATCACTGAATATCTCGGTATAATTAGCACTCTTCAAACTTTTCTCACCCCCGTTTTTATTAATTTTTTATCTCATCACTCTGGAGAAACTCAATGCCAATTAAAGTAGCAATCAATGGTTATGGCCGTATTGGACGCAATATTGTCCGCGCATTATACGAATCAGGCCGTACCAATGAAATTCAAATTGTTGCAATCAATGACTTAGGTGACAGCAACACCAACGCGCACTTGACACAATATGATTCAGTGCATGGAAAATTTCCTTTCGAAGTCGCTGTTGACGGCGACTACATAGTTATCAATGGCGATAAAATCAGAGTTTTCTCTGAAAGAGACCCGGCAAAACTCCCCTGGGCTGATCTGGGTATTGAAGTTGTTCACGAATGTACCGGTTTTTTTACCAGCAAAGCCAAAGCGTCTGCACACATTAGCGCCGGCGCGAAAAAAGTCATCATCTCAGCACCCGGTGGTAACGATGTTGACGGCACCATCGTTTTTGGTGTAAACCACAACACTCTAAAGGCATCAGACACCGTTATTTCCAATGCATCGTGTACAACCAACTGTTTAGCGCCGATTGTAAAACCCTTACATGACGCTATTGGCGTTGAAAGCGGTTTAATGACAACGATACATTCTTACACCAATGACCAGGTTTTGACTGACGTTTACCACAGCGATTTACGCCGCGCCCGTTCAGCGACACAATCGATGATTCCTACCAAAACCGGGGCAGCTGCGGCTGTTGGTTTGGTATTGCCTGAACTGGCTGGAAAACTGGATGGTTTCGCCATGCGCGTGCCGACTATCAACGTTTCTGTTGTTGATTTAACCTTCCAGGCGGGTAGAGATACCAGCAAGGCAGAAATTGACGAAGTCCTGAAAGCCGCATCTACTGGACCCTTAAAAGGCATCCTGGACATCAATGAAAGACCTTTGGTTTCAGTTGACTTTAATCACAATCCTGCTTCCTCTATTTATGAATCACCTTTGACTAAAGTATTAGGCGGACGCTTGGTAAAAGTCCTGTCCTGGTATGACAACGAATGGGGTTTTTCAAATCGTATGCTGGATACCACGATTGCTTTTGTAAACGCAAAATAACGGATCCCATATCTAATGTTAAGAAGAACCAAAATTTTAGCAACACTGGGACCTGCCACAGACAAGCCCGGCGTACTCGAAGGCTTGTTTGCAGCGGGTGTTGACGTTGTGCGTATGAACTTCTCTCACGGTTCTGCCCAAGACCATATCAACAGAGCCAACGAAATACGCGAACTGGGCCGGAAAACAGGAAGGCGCGTAGGTATCCTGGCGGACTTGCAAGGTCCCAAGATTCGTATCGCCCGATTTAAAGATACCAAAGTATTTTTAAATGAAGGCCAGGATTTTGCACTGGATATCAATCTTGATCCTACCGCGGGCGATAATACCCAGGTCGGCATCACTTACGAACCTTTAGCACTGGAAGTCAATCCTGGCAGCAGGCTGCTGCTGGATGATGGCCGTATTGTGCTCGATGTGGTTAATGTCGAGAACATGCGCGTTAACTGTACCGTAATTGTTGGCGGCGATCTGTCCAATAATAAAGGCATCAACCTGTTGGGCGGCGGTCTTTCTGCTGCGGCATTAACCGAAAAGGACAAAGAAGACATTAAAACTATCGCTGTCATGGAATGCGATTATGTTGCCGTCTCTTTTCCGCGTTGTGCTGAAGATCTTCATGAAGCCCGCCGTCTACTGGTTGCTGAAGGTTGTCATGCCGGAATTGTTTCTAAAGTTGAGCGCGCGGAAGCTATAGTGCCCGGTGTGATGGACGAAATCATCCTGGCCTCTGATGCAGTCATGGTGGCGCGCGGCGATCTCGGTGTTGAAATCGGCGACGCCAACTTGCCTGCCGTGCAGAAAATGCTGATTAGCCGCGCCCGGACACTGAATCGCGTTGCCATTACCGCCACACAAATGATGGAATCGATGATCGACAACCCGATTCCCACGCGTGCGGAAGTGTTTGATGTCGCCAATGCCGTTTATGACGGCACCGACGCCATCATGTTATCAGCAGAAACGGCTTCTGGAAAGCACCCGATAAAAGCTGTTGAGGCCATGCATCGCATTTGTATGGAAGCGGAAAAGCAACGCAAAGTCCGTGAATCCCGTCACCGCATAAATATTCAGTTTGAGCGGGTCGATGAAGCGATTGCGATGTCAGCCATGTATTTGGCTAACCATACCAAAATCAAAGGCATTGTAGCGTTGACAGAATCAGGTTCTACGCCATTATGGATGTCCAGAATCAGTTCCGGCATTCCTATTTTTGCTTTTAGCAGTGAAGAACAAACCCTGGGTAAAGTTACTTTATTTCGCGGTGTGTTCCCTGTTTACTTCACCCATGAGGCTCAGGATCATGCCGAAGTAAACAGGGAAATCGTGAAAGAGCTCAGGAAATGGAATCTGGTCAATGAAGGTGATAAATTTATCATCACCAAAGGCGATTTGACTGGCGTAAAAGGCGGCACCAACGCCTTGAAAGTAATTACTGTCGGCCAAGGCTTAACTCCATAAAGGCATTTTAATACTGCACTCAGATTTTCATGAGTGCAGTTTTTTGCGTTATACCCGCCTGACAATTCTGATTTAAAGTGTCATAGACTCGTATTTTCCGGGTAGACGCGCATTCTGTGCGTCTACCTGAAATAACACTTCTATGGCACATTTTCGAAAAATACTCCCTGCAATACCCCGAAACATTATCCCAACACTTCGCCGACCGGTAAATCCGTGTTTCAAAACGGTGACTTTTCCAAACAAGCAATATTGTTTCGAATTAAGCCGATCATACTAAAATTAGCGCTGTAAGAATAGATTCGCCGTTAGACAATCCACCAGAAACGAAACGCACCAAATCAGACCCTCGCCCGGATATTTCCAGACGAGGGTTTTTTTATGTCTGCGGCAGTAGCACGGTGCTTTTGGTTGTCATCGCTGCTTGCTCGGCAACTGCTCCAGCGTTGCCTAAAGCGCCTACTTTTGGTGCTTAGCTCCCGCATCCATGCAGTTGTGTCACGAAACTCCCCTACGTGCTCCGAACACCCGTTACCTGTTTCTCTGGTCAGTATACGATGGCGAAAGGGGTAAGACGCATAACGATAGCGCCCAAAATATCAAATCCAAGCCATTTCCAGCATCAATGGATGGCCAATATATATCCAAAGATATAGAAAAAATATACTTAACGATCAATGGCTTATCTCCTGACGAAGCCTGATAATTTCACTACGGTTGGAAATAGCATCATCCATTGCCTTTTCGATGCTCCAGCCGAAACAACACCATTTCGCTACCCGGCTTAACTGCAAAGGAGTGGCGGTGAGAGTGAAACACGATTGCGCGGTATAACGAATCAAATAAATAGATAGATAGAGGGAAAATTAAATGAAAATCAATAAATTATCAGAAATAGCACTTGGTCTTGCCTTATGCACAAGCAATGCATATGCACTATCGCTGTCCGGTTCGATGGGCACTATAGCCAATTACTGCGGCGCTTATGCAAGTGTAATTCCAAACGGATCTTCATATGATATATACAGTAATGAGATCCCCAATACCAAAGCCAGTTGCCCTGGTACTGGTTGTCCTGGTATAGTCAAATACTCCGGATCACTTACTAAGCCGGTATATAAAGGGGTTGTAGCTCCAAACTCTATCATAAATGATGTATTTAATACTGATGGAACGCTTAGTAGCAAGAGGATGTTCTCTAGGCCAGTAGTAGCTAGAGATGGTTTGGGCTACGTAGCCGTAGCAATGGTCGCCAATGGCTACCCTCCCGCCGATAATCAGGTTACCCCGTCTTTTCTAACATCCCCTGACGGTATTAAATGGACATATCACGGCAAGTTTAAAGGAGAGCCATATGGGCGGAACATCTATGGTTCAGGCATGGCTCTGATTGTAAGTGATACCTACCCTAGATATACTTTCTACACAGACGGCTATGGAAAAAAGATGGTTGGTCTTTATTCTGATGGCGGCAATGATTGGTCATTTATTAGAACTACCAGTAACACTATCGCTGATCTTAATCCTGTTGGCTGGGGTGTTCCTATATTTCAATCTGTTGCAGAAGTAAATGGAATTTACTATATGGCCGCGTCCGATAACTGGCCGGTAAAAGGCTGGATGTTTGCCCACTCAGATGACGGTGTAAACTGGATCAATGATAAATACGTTGCTGTAACGTCAGCAGAAAAAAATATTAGCTTATATTTGGATAATGGTAGATTGATGGCCCTCGCTACAAGCAGCCTAAAAGGGAACTGCTATAGAAAGACAATGCGATCAATTACATCATGAAGCAAGATAAAATGTACAAATTTTATCAAGAGTGCCCAGGTTAAATCTAACGCTGGCACTTAGGAATATAATTATGAAAATCACAAAATTTATAACGCTACTGCTCTTTATATTTTCGATATCAACTAATTCAGGTATGAGCAGAAGAAGTTCCTAGTATGGATAAGTTGAAAGGGATTAATCACGATATTAATCTAACACATGACTCTCTAATTCAAGGTGTTTCAAATGGTTCTCGTGAGGCCAGCACTTCTATACAATGACCGGCGATGATCCTGGAACTTTTCAGGCAGTAACGCATTGGGCGCAGGTATTTAACTCATATGGATTTGCATCTGACAATAATCATGTGCAGATAAAGAATAACCGACTGTACATGTGTTAGGGGCATAATCGCACTTGGCAAAAAGGTCAGTATGGGCCCTTTAGGGGGCTTTGTCAGTATGCCGCCAATTACGCAGGCAACGCTAATAAAGCACCGTTGTTCTATTCGGTTGTGGATGATGTAACCGAAGTTTAATCCAAATACGGTACCGTGTTCCATCGGTGGCCTACTATCTCATTACAGAAAAGCATATATAAATACTGGTACTCAGGCATCAGAGCGTCCATTCCCGCCGGCGGTATTTGCGAAGTTGTGGCGTTGTTTCAAGCCAAAGTTGTTCCAGGTGACTGATTTTCGGTGACAATTACCCTGTCCGCCCAGGATGGTTGACGCCGGACAGTTTGCTGGCCGAAACTGTGCCCTACATGCTCCGAACACTCATTACCTATCTCCGATCAGTACACGATGGCGAAGGGGGGTGAGGAACATAAATTCAACTAATAATATCCCTCATCCAGGCCTTTTCTCTATAGAGAGGAGGCGGCTGAACTTGTATATACCCATGCTCTGCGGTAGTAAGGGATTAAGGTGCCGTTGTTGATGCGTGTTGAGTATAACGAGGCACTATAGGGCAGTTGGCAAGTCGCCCCAAAATATCAAATCCAACCATATTTCAGCATCTTTGAATAGCCGAACCATATCAAAAGATATAGAAATATATACCTTATGATAAATAGTTAATTTCCTGCCGGCGGTGGATAATTTGGCCATGGACGGAAATAGCCTTGAATTCAGAGAACAACGAACAGCCACGCGCTACCCGGTGGCCTTGTTTGTCGAATTTGATAACGGTACAGGCTTGACACTGGATATCAGCACCTCGGGTGCTTTAATCGAGACCAGCCGGCCGTTCTTATCCGGTGCAGCCATTGCCTTTTCAGTGCTGCAGTCGAACCAACACGATTGCGCTGCCCGGTTTTACTGCAATGGAGTGGTAGTGCGAGTCGAACACGATAGCGAAGTCTGGAGGCTTGGGGTTTATATGGAAGCGGTAAGATTTGACAGATAAAGCTAGACAGCCGGTTGGACGTTTTCGTAGCAATCGAC
>JAQTMV010000063.1 GCA_028714175.1 Methylococcales bacterium | reverse complement strand
CCCTATACATAGAAAACCTCCCGGAAAGGCATCTTCCCGTCACTAAGAGTTAAACCATCGCCCCGGCCGCCTGCTGAATTCCCAACACATTCCTTAACGCCGGCGTTACACCCGAGAAACCACGCCTTTCTGGTGTCATTCGGTAGGCTGCTACCCAGGCTTCAGCATGGGAGCCCATGGGCCGTATCGTGGACTGGAACAAAATGGGATCGATCGCGGTTTTGAAATCGTTGTCGGCGATAAATTGTATGATGCGTCGGCCGCTTTCCGCCATTTTGGCGCGCTGCGACGGTTCGGCTATGCCGCCCAAGTGGCGGCTGGAGACGATTTCCACCACATCCCATTTGGTGTTGGCGTCGAACGCTTTTTTAATATCGGGCGCATCCAGCAATTGCAAAACCTGTTTCAGGTAATGCCCGGTTTCCATTGTCAGTGAGAAGACGTTGCCGTAGGTTGAGCGGTCCAGAGCATAGCGCAAATCCAGGCCGATACGCTGCACCGTAGCGACGGAACCGAAAGGCCGTTGTTCGATGACCTGTCCGCCGCGGATCACTTCACCGATCAGCAAATCCCGGAAATATTGTGACAAGGCGACCATGAAACCGACCAGTTGGCGATGGAAATTGCGGTTGACCACCGCCCCCGCCGGCGCCTGCGCGGTGCCGTAGTTGAAAGCGCGCCGGTAGGCCGCCATGCGGTGCCGCGTGGTATAGCGCAACGGCTGCCATTTTTCCAGCAGATACAGGCCGCGCGCACCGGGCCCGCGCTGAATGCGCATCTTGCCGAGATGGAACAGGCGCAACAGCACGTCGACCACCTGGAATATCTTCATGCGCTCGTGCTGATAAATGTAATACAGTTCCGCAGCGGCATGTAGCTGGCTCGGCACCACCGAATCGTCGAAATCCGGCTGGATATAGGGATAGGATATATCCCCGAAATCCGCAGGCCCTTTGCCGCCGAAGCCGATCAGGTCGAGAAAGCCGTCACCGCCCGGCGCCCCATTAGCGGCATTTTTCAGCAAATCGCCAAAACGGTCTTCGAATTGTTGCTCATATTGCTGACGATCCTCCGGCGGGAGTGCAGCCAATTGTTCCCGAAGGAACGACTCCCATAACCTTTGGATGGTTTCTGTAGTATTAAAACTCATGGCTAGGCTCCTTAAATTGTCTCAACTTTCGCATCTTTACCGATCTCATCAGCACTTCCTCCACCTGTCTCCGAGGATGTCGCTTCTGGCGGGGTATTTTGTGACTCGACCAAGTTTGTAACGATTTTTATTTCAAGCATCATTAGCTTCAGCAGCCGATCTTCCAATGACTTTTTAATGCTTACACCCCTTTGGACATTCTTGAATATTTCCGTGAACTCACCATAAATATCTTGATACTTTTTTAGTAGACATAACGATTGATTGTATCGACTATTTTTGTTTGTCTCGTCTCGCAAAGCCTCAAGCTTGCTGTTGGTCGAATTGACTGTAATATTAGAAGTATCAAGCAAGACTTGTGAACGAAGTTGCCCAAGCAAGACTAGAACATCCTTTGCTACGTTAGGTATAGTAATTGGCAATTCAATCTCACCTGTTTTACCTGCAATAACTTCGGTAGCAACCTTAATACCCTTAATCTCATTCAATTGATTTTGAATCAGATCACGTTGCCGGAATTGGTTTTCATAAAATGCGTTGTATGCTTTGTTAGCCATGTCGGCCCCCTGGATTCTTGCCTAGTAGTGTTAATATGGACGCTATTTTATGGTCTACCTTGCCCTGTGCGGCCATGGTTAAAGACGAATGCGTCTAGTGCAGTTTCGAAGTCGGCTGGAATGTCGGGTACGAATGCGTCGCAGCGGACATCGAGATTCGTCCTATCAGCACCTTCGATGACGTCGGCCGTAGCGTTTTGGATCAATTTATTTTGTATTCCGTCATTCCCGAATATTTGATTGGCAGGTATACAATTCGGCACCATCTGCCTTACCAACTGCTCCCAGTCCGCTTCCGCCCTCCGTTGAATACACAATTCTTGGTGCATAACGTTGGTAATACGGTTGCTATCTACCAGTGCGTTCGTATGACGCTGCTGTTCAAACTGAGCGGCAGTCGTTTCCCAGTCGATTAGTTGTGGTGCATTCGCAATGGGCCTTAGAATTTGCAATAAATTGGTCAGGCTAGCCCGTAAAGCGTCATTTTGACCGAGAGGTGTACAACGATCGCGAGCCTCTTCTATAACATAGCTGTAAGCAGCTGAACGAATCTCCGGTAAGCCAAGATCATCGCTACCTAAACAGTAGAGGTCAATCGCCCGATCCACGTCATAAAGAACCTTGTCTAGAATGATCTGACAGAAAACTATCCCTTGATTACATTCACAACGCATGAGGCAATCGAGCTGACCAGCGAGAATACCGCGCAGCACAGTTAGCTGTGTGAGTCGGCGGTCAGCAGGCTCAATTTCGTCGGAGCCATACAGTCCATAAGCAAGAATAGGTGGCCGCGCAACACGCAACAGCCGAAAACCCCCACCTGGCACAAAAGCGTCTGCAAACAGTCGAAGCGATTCAAGGAATGTTGTTAGTGGCGGGGATTCTGGATTTACTAATCGGTGACCTACAGCTATTAGCCGATTGAACCGTTGCAGATCAAGCTGAGCTGTTGATCCGAGAGCCCGTAATCCATCTACAGTACCATGAGCAGCCCGTTGGATTAATTCATCCATATTTCTGGATAACTCGTTTTCTACCAAAAGCGCACGAAGATCACCTTGACCTTGAGCTTCAAGGGCATCATACAATCGACGATAACCATCCAATCCTCTGGGCCAACTGCTCGAACCATAGGCTTCCTGTGTCGCACCCACCAAATTTCTTAACGCTGTTATTGCAGCATCCCTGCGAACTTGCAATTCGGTATAAGGCGTCTGAAGCAAAAATCGACCTCCGGCAAAACCGACATTTGCCAATGCTTCGCCCATCATCACCAGTAAAACTGCTGCGACTTCATCAAGGCTCTGGGCAAACTTGCGATAATTCATATTGATTGCTGGTGTCAATGCACCAACGAATCGGGCAATGCGTGCATAGTCGCCCAATTGACGCCGAATCGCAAAACACTTATCACGTTGCCGTGGATCGAGGCTGAAACGAGCCGCCTGAGTTCCCTCTGCGATCGCGAAACGTAAAGATTGTGCCCAACCTTGTAACTCAGGAATTACGTCCTTCAACAGGGCATTAGTTGTAAGCTCCTGAAGATCCTTTTCTACGTCATCTTTTGCCTGGTTCAGCTCTGAATCTGAAGAATTCAAGCCCTGCTGAATCATAGGGTTAGACGGTGATGACAACAAGAACGGCAATCCTTTCGCCTCTTGCGTAATAGCATTGGCACGTGGATCGTCTTTAAAACGATTCAGTAAAGCATCGGCAATCTGCTTGGGATCGTTCGGGTCACCTACTTTTAGCTCCCGGCGGATAAGATTATCAAGAGCCAGTCTCTGCTGACCCCCGCTAGCCGGAATACCGCCGCCGGAACTGCCGTAAAACGGATTGGTATTTTGGTATGCCATAGTTTTCACCTCAGCTGATTAGTCCATAGTATCGTTTAAGCCGCTAAAGGCGAGCGCATTTCGCTCTGCGTCGCTGCGGGTAAGTTTTTTAAATCGTTTAATCGGTCGATCACCCGATCCGCCAGCAAGCGCGGAGCAATCCGCCCTTCAGCCAGGGCATAGCTGGCTGCACTGACTAAATGCCTCGGCGGCAGCTCCTCTGGTATGCGACCTCGCACTAATGTTTGCGCACCGGCCCGGATGGCTTGTTCATCGGTAAGATCGAAACGGATGATGTCTGCCAGCGACCGCTGCGCCAGATTACGCCGCGTCTGAAAGGCAATTTCATCCACCACTTCCGGGATTATCCGGCTTGATGTCGTTAACAAGCGCGCCGGCAACCGGTTGACGCGTCTGGGATTGTAAAGATCATCCCAGACCCGTGCCAGCTGCCCGGCATTCTCGTTAAAGCCAAGACGGCGCAGCATTTCCGCCAGTATATGCACGCGCAGATAAGCAGTCGGATGCGCGCCACCAGGCCGGAAAGTCAATGTCCTCGTCGCGGGATGGGCGAGAAAGGTCGCCATACCCCAGGCTGCGGCAGGCCCCCCTAATAAAATCGCTGCCAGATCGGCAAAAATTTCTTTATGCCACTGACCGTAAATACGGGTTAAGCCGGGATCGCCGCTGGCACGCAAGGTGCGCCGCACCACCGCCTGCCGGTTCTCCTGCCAGATGCCGAGATCGGCCTGAAGATTGTGGGAAACCTCGTGCAGAAATACAGCCTGCCAAGGATTATCACGATCCCAAGGAATACGCACGATGGGAAACGGATTAGGCTCGCCCAACAAGCGGTTGAGCAACACGCCGCGCCGCATCGTAGCCGGTGAGAAACCATGTTCCATATAGCACAGCGGCTTAAGCAGCGGGCCTCGGAAAATCTGCGGTGCCGACTGCCGAATCGCACGATAACAGTCTTCTGCAATCACGTCATGCGCCGACAAAGCCGGCGCGAAAGAGCTGCCGCGTTGGCTGAAGATTTCAAAAAACAAGCCGAAAGCCCGCCGGGCGCGATCGATTTCCCGTTCAACCAGCGTAATATCGATCAGCACACGTTGCTTCGGTTCGCTCTGCCAGGATTGTTCGAGATGGCCAAGCCGCCGTGCAATTTGCTTGTCGATGGTGGCTAAACGCTGATTTGCGGCACGAAAGTGAGCGGCAGAGGGCGCATAGGGCCGATCTTGGGGCCGTATGCCTACACCCTCGCCGTCAATTTGACCCAGCCTGCGCGCCCGCGCGGCTAGTGCCAGAATTTTCGTGCGTAAAAATTTGCGTGTCAACATGGCCATTATCCTTATATTAAATCCGATTGCTTTCAGCGTCCTTGAATGCTGATAGTCACCGGGCCGCGTAACCTAAAGTTGCGCCCGCCTCGGCTACAGGATGGGCAAGTGCCTCTTCGACGACCTACTGCGCCTGCAGAACGAGCTGCTGCCATCCCGGCGCGCGTTGTCATTTGCCGCGTTGCTTGCGGACTGCGTGCCACACGCGTTGCTGCGCGTTGAATTGCCTGCGGAGCAGCACGAGGCGGAATGCGACCCTGGCGAACGGCGCTTTGCACGGTGCGCACCACGCCTGGAACAGCGCGGGCGGCTTGAGGCCCTTGACGGCGGGCAACAGCACGAGTGGCACGGGTTACGCTGCGGACCAATTGGCGGCGAGCCGGACGCGGAAGACGCGAAACCCCAGGCATTGTGCGCCGTATAGTCAGACCTGCAATAACCGGTGCAGCTGCATCGATAGCATCTTCATCTTCGGCAAAATCGAACAAATCTTCCATCGTATCGAATTCATCAGCCGGCAGGACCCGTCCCGCGACGGACGCGAGTCTTCCCACCGCTTGCGCAGCCGGATGAGGAATCAGGCTGGCTATGGGGCCTACGGTGCGGGCGATTTGCCCGACGATCGGTGCAGCCGCCCGAATTCCACGCCCAACCGTGCGGACTGCGCCTCGGGCGATTCTGGCGACCCGGCCTAAGCCACGCCGCAGACGGCGAAAAAACTCATCGGTATCTTCCGCTTCCAAGGCATCGACAACGGCCTCTTCCATGGCATCGAGAGCTTCCATATCCTCATATTCGTCTACATCGTAGGCATCGTACTCGTCGAACTCGTCATATTCGTCGAAGCCGTCACCACCTCCGCCTATCAAACCGCCTACAGCACGGCCAAGACCGCCAATGATATTGCGCAGGAACTCATCCCCTTCCTCTTCAGCAAATTCATCGTACTCATCAAAGTGCTGGCGGGCCGGACCTTCGGCTTCGTCGTAATACAGATCTTCCATCACATCGGTTTCAAAGCTGCTCATGATTGTATCCTCATGGATAATAATTGAATGAATGCGCCGTCTGTTTCAGCGCCGGATTATGATTTCCACCGGGCCGTTCACCACCATGCGGCGGGGAGCGCCTCCGCTTATGTTTAGCCGGCTGCGAGCCGCTCCTGCTCTGCCGGTACGCATCGTCGTTTGAGAAAGACGCCTGGCCAGCGCCGGCTGGGCGGCTACCCGTGCCGCAGTTTGGCGAATAGCGCCGGGCAATGCGGCCGGCCTTATGCCGCGGCGGACAGCAGCACGGCCTACGCTACGTGCAATAGGACGCAAAGCTCGAATTGCTTGCGGCCCTTGTCGGTTGACCAAGCTTCGGGCTGCTTGTGTTGCTCCACGGACTATTTGGCGGCTTACCGCTCGCCCAGCCCTTGCGCCACCGCGCCGGATTAAGGGCCTCAAAGCCGCGCGTGCCGCCACTCCTGCCAGAACCGGCAGAGCTTCGTCTGCGTCCTCTTGCTCAAACCAGTCGGCAAGATCCTCAAACACATCCATTTCGTTTGCACCTTGAGCCGCATGTTGCTGGAGCATTGGCAAAAGCTGTTGCAACAAGCCAGGTAATAACCCGCCGCCCATTGCTCCAGCTCTAGCTGGCCTTGCACGGCGTCTGCCACCCCTCCGGCCACGTTGTGCTCCACTCCCGGCAACCGCTCCGGCCAACCCTTGAACCCCTCGAGCAACCCTGCCGACTTGACCCGCAACACGCTGCGCCCTCCCTGCTACTCGACCGACAGTGCCGGCGCCTCGACTAACCGCACCGGCAACACCGCGAATGCCACTAATCAGGCGCCGAAGAAACTCATCACTATCTTCGGCATCCATTGCATCTGCAACAGCTTCTTCCATCGCGTCCATGGCATCCATTTCTTCCTCGGCGAACTCGTCTCCAAAGTCTTCCTCGAAACCTTCCTCGAATTCCTCTTCCCCAAAATAAGCTTCATCGCCATAGTCAGCAGCAGCATCCTCTTCATATTGATCCATGTCATCCATCATGGCATCTTCTTCAAAACTTTCTTCCTCAAAGCTATCGTCGTACGACTCTTCCTCAAACGCCTCGTCCGCGAATACGGTCGGGGAATCCGCCATCAAATCGTGCATAACATCACTTTCAAATTGTTGGTCCACAGCAACCCCTCCTCAATAGTTCAAAAATTCCTACGAGGAAATTCATTGAATCATCCCCCCAGTTGGCAAATAAATTACTCCTAATAGTGCCAGAATGACAAGTCACACGATCTGGGTCATATGTTTTGGGTAGCTTATTTAAGTGACAGAATTTTGATTTACAAAAAAACAGAGTGGCGCAAGGCAATAGTTTTTAATTAATTCCAATCATGCTTTTTCATTTACTTTAGAGGTATTTGCAAAACTCCTGATAACAGCCCTTCTGCGGGCTCAGGGCGAACGGTGGTTGTGTTGAATTTATTCACTTATTTCAGTTCGTGTTATGCGTGTGAAACGACATACATGCTTATTGAAAGTGCCTGTTTACCTTAAAAATTAATGTGTCAAGTGCTTCTGTTTTGTCTGAAGGAGATAAAACCGCGCTATTAATTACACTCTGCAGTGCATTTATGTTGGGTTATTCTGTCGAAAATATGCTACTATACCGTTGTTTTTATGCGACAATTGGTTTGTTAGACGTTGCTTAAACATGTATCGATTGCAGCGTAGAACCCGATACAGATTGCTGTGATAAATGAAGAATAGGTTGGTGCAAGGATTCTAGAACTGCAAGTTGCGCAGAAGAAACGGAGCACGGAGGATATGCTAAATGTAAACTTCGCCATTTACTTAAACTCGATGGGAGTTTGTTTTACATAATGTACATTTCCTCTCTGAAATTTAATAATTCTCACGAATTCAAACATCTCCCGGTTATTTTTGTCAGGTGAACAATGGTTAATTCTAATAATACCTTGTCTAGAAAAATTGCGGTCGTTACGCTATTTCTCGCTGTGGCGGGTTGCAGTCTTTTAATTTATTCCATGCCGTTAAAAGATGTGCTGAACCAGAGCCATCAAATTAAATCATGGTTGGCGGAAACTGGTTATGCAGCGCCGGCGGTATTTACGTTGGCAACCGCTTTGCTCACCGCCATCGGCATGCCTCGCTTGCTATTATGTTCATTGGCGGGAATGGTATTCGGCTTTAACTGGGGATTTGTTTGCAGTCACCTGGGAACAGTGCTCGGCGCTTATTTGCCTTTTATCTTTGCCCGCTGGAGTGGCCGTGAATTTGTGCAGCAAAAATTTCCGAAGATTATCGCTTTATCCGCATCCACTCAGGCGCGAGGATGGCGCTATGTATTATTCATGAGACAGTTGCCCATTAGTGGCCTGTATAACGATATCCTGTTAGGACTGAGTACCGTTAGCCATTGTGATTTTTGGATCGGAACCGCGTTGGGTTTTCTTCCTCTTGGCGTTACCGCGACGCTCATCGGTGCCGGCGCCATACATGCCGATATAACTCATCTTGCGCAATATCTTGGCATTGCGGCCTGCGCTTTTTTCTTTTTGACGTTGTCGTTGAAGTGGATTTTGGCTCAAATGCAACGGAAAAATGCAAGCATCGGGTAAGAATCATTGCCACAGCTATTGTTGTTTCCTGGCTTCAACGTCCGATACCCACTCCAGCCATTCGCTAAGCACTATAATTGTCCAGATCGCTCTGGCATGATCAACTTTACGCTGCGTATGTTCATGTAATAGTTCCAGCGCGGCATGACGATTAACGCCAACCCGATCCAGCAAGGGTGAAGATAATTTCGATTTCGCCCATTCATACAGCGGTTCGCGCAACCAACTGCTCAAAGGCACCGAAAGCCCCCGTTTTTTTCGGTGCACTATCTCAGCAGGCAGATAACGCAGAGCATATTGCTTTAAAAAAACCTTGGTTTGCAAGCGATCAATCCGTTCCTTTTCCGGCAGCGTGGCGGCGAACTCCATCACTGCTGCATCGAGAAAAGGCGCGCGTAATTCCAGCGCCGATTTCATGCTGGCACGGTCGGCCTTGGTCAATAAGCCTTCCGCCAGCGATGTTTCCAGATCGTGTTGCTGTAATTGATCCAGCATCGCCGCTGATAAACTGGCTGGCTTTGCAAGTGACGGCGGCGTTACCCCGAGGCGCTTCAGAATCGCAGGCGATATGCAGGAAGTCCAGAGTATATGGCGGCCAAGAAAATCCAGCTCATCGCCTTGAATAAAGCGCTTTAGCAGAAACGGGATAGTTACTTTCTTATCGCTCGCCGGCCAGCTTTCTACAGTGCGCCGGATAAGCGCCCGGACTGGATCGGGAAGCCGTGCATAATGACCGGCAAGTCCTGCACCAAAGTAAGTCGGATAGCCGCCGAAAAGCTCATCCGCGCCTTCGCCGACCAATGCCACGCGTACATCTTGCGCAGCCCGCCTGGCCAACAGGGCGCTAGGTACCCAAGCCGGATCGGCGAGCGGTTCACCGACCTGCCGGACCAGCTTGGCGATCGTAGGCGGAAAATCCTCAGGGCGAATCCAGACTGGAATGAACTCGACACCCAACGTGTTTGCCACTTGTTCGGCATAATGTCCTTCGTCATAGGAGGCTTCGCTGAAGCGAAGACTGTAGGCTTTCAGTGTCTTGTCCGGGCGAATGGATCGGGTTACGGCCGTAATTAAAGAAGAATCGACGCCGCCGCTTAAAAACAAGCCAAAATCGACATCAACCTCACTTTGCTGCCGCACTGACTCCCGAAAAACTTCGTCGAACGCGTCCAGCGAACCGGTCTGTTTGGGAGTTTGCGCACCGTTCCAACGCCAATAACGTCTGCGCGTAATGCCAAAAGCATCTATGGTTACAAATTCTCCCGGCAACACTTTTTGAACGTCGCTGAAAGGAGTTGCAGGTGCGACAAAAAAACCGGATTGCAGGTAACGGTGCACGGCAATCATGTCGATATTAAGCATATCTGAACCTGACGATGGCAACGCCGCTATCAGCGAGGCAAATGCAACGTTGCCGCCGTTGACCGAGAAGAAAAGCGGCCGTTCGCCGGCCCGGTCGCGGGCAAGCACCAGTTTTTTCACGCGCGGATCCCAGATTGCGATAGCGAAGGCTCCCTTGAGCCGTTCCACAAAAGCGTCGCCCAGCTCCAGATACAGGGGAGGTATTACAGCAACATCGGTACTCTGCCCTACAACACGGCCACGATCAAGCAACCACGCACGCAGTTCCTCGTGGTTGTCAATCTCGCCATTGCATGCCATCATCACGCCGCTATCATGATCAATAATCGGCTGTTTGCCGTCGTTTAAACCCCTGATGGCCAAGCGCGTCATCCCGAAAACAGCCGCTTGATCGCCATCAATTCCTGTATCATCAGGGCCTCTATGCATTAACGCGTCAACCATCCGGTTAACCTGTTGCAGCATCGAATTGCCATCCACCTTTCCCTCAAGCACAACCAAGCCGCAAATGCCGCACATATCAATTCCTATGGTTTGGGCACCAAGGCTGCCCAGTAATCGAATCCCAGTTCCACTATTTTAACGCCGCGCTGCCCTGCAAGTAACTTCAGCAGTTCTAAATGGCTCCTATCAGCAAGCACATAGACCGGGTGCGTGCGGGTGGCGAACCAATTAGGCCATTGCGCTACTGGCACGATACCATCTGGCCAGGGCTTGCCAGAATTTAACGTAAATTCCACATAGTTGCTGCTCAGCTCTTTGCCGTCAATACTCAAAACAGTAACCAGACGCTTGAGATAAAAAGGTAGACCGCTAGGCAGGCATTCCATGCAGGCCAGTTCGGTAGAAGGGGGTAACGTTGCCGAGATCTGTTCTGCCAAGTCACGAGACGAGCGGGTCTGTGCATAAAGCGCTAAAACATTAAAATTGGCGCTTAGGAAAAGGAGTGGCAAACTCATGAAGGCGGCAAATACCAGTCGTGTGTTTCGAGTCCAGAGGGCTGACGCAGCAAGGAGCGCAACGATACCAAACGTTATTGCCATCGGCAGGAACGTGGGTATAAAAACATCAAAGGACTCATGTTTAAACTGTAATCTGCTTTCGAGTAGCTCAGGTTTAAAAGCTATCAAGCCGAACAATAATGCCGCTATTATACTTAACAGCAGCAGCGGTATCGTCCCATGCCGGACTATCCGGGCAGCCTTTCCGCTATTGTTGTCCATCGCCTCAGCGAAAACACGTGCGGTGAGGACACCGAGAGCCAGCACAGCGGTAAGAATATAGCCTGGCAATTTCGACTGTGAAACCGAAAAAAACAGCACAACAACGATGGCCCAGACAACAAACAAGCGATCCGCGCGAGACCAGCGTTTCCTTACTTTCCAGGCAGCGGCAATGGACTCCGGCAATAGCAAACTCCAGGCAAAAAAAGTGCCCGCTATGATAGGCGCATAGAAATAGAACGGAGCTGTGCGGCGGAATTCGCTGGTGGTAAAGCGGGCAAGCGATTCTCTCATAATGCCATAATAGGGGAAGTCCGGGCGAAGCAATGACAAACCGACAAACCACGGCAACACGATTGCCAGAAAAATCGCCCAATTGCGGAGGGCAAAGACCCGCTTCATCGCTCCCAGCCGTCCTTCAACGCCATAAAAGACTGCGATCACCAGCGTGGGCACTATAAACCCCACCGGGCCTTTAATCAGTGTTGCGATCCCCGCTGATAAAGCGCCAATCAGATACCAGCGATTTCGCTGTTTTTCTTCGCACTCCTCCGCCAGATAGCAGGCAAAAATCGTGGAGCATACAAAAAAGGCCAGCGTCATGTCAAAAATGACAAATCGCGAAAACGCTATGTAAAGCGGAGTCGTGGCCACGATGAGCATGGCAAGAATTGCTGTGCGCTGGTCATAGACTCTTTGGCAAAACAGAAACGTCACCACCAGCAGTAAAAAGCCGAAGCAAGCGGAAGATAGCCGGGCGGTGCCTTCCGATTCGCCGAACAAGGAGAAAGACAGCGCGATAGTCTTGAAGTAAAAAGCCGGCTTATCGAGATAGGTTAGTCCATCATAAGTTGGCACCAGCCAGGAATGGGACTGGCTCATTTCTCTTGCCACTTCGGCGTTGCGTCCTTCATCCGGTGAGATTAAAGGCAATCCTCCCAGGCGAGCAAATAGTATATAGGCGCTGAGCATGAAGGAAAAAATCAGGATCCAGCGCTTTGACTTGATGTCCGCAATTCTGTCGGCATCGGCAGCGTGGTTCACTTGTGTAGAGGATAAGATCATCGTTTTTTATCTGGATATGATGGTTAAATAAGGCAATGGAGAGGAATGTCGCTTGCAAGGTTGTATGTCATGATAGGTACATTATATCAAGTGTATAATTAGCATGCGTTGATTATACATATTGCAAAGTTATTTGCCGGCAGATCCTGAGTATTCAGACGCGGCAAGGTGCACCGAAAATCACTATCGTCCAGTAATTAAGGAGACTTTTTTGACAGATAATATCGATAACAGCATGATCATGAAGTGCGTGGCCTATCAAAGTGGCGTCAGTATCGGTGATGTAACGATCGAAGACATCAGTGAAGTGCTGAAACGGGAACACACGTTCGTGTGGCTGGGATTACGCGAGGCGAACAGCGAGCTGTTAGCCAAAATCCAGCAGGAATTCGGGCTGCATGAGCTGGCTATCGAAGATGCCTGCGCGGCGCATCAACGGCCGAAAATTGAAGAATACGGCGACTCGCTGTTTATCGTGTTGCACACCGCTCATCTGGCCGAAGAGCAAGTCGAGTTCGGCGAAACTCATATTTTCCTGGGACCGCACTTCCTGGTAACGGTCAGGCATGGCGCTTCGCGTAATCACAGCAAAGTCAGAGGCCGTTGCGAAGCCATGCCGCAGCAATTGGCCAAAGGGCCCGGATTTGCATTGTATTCGATCATGGATTTTATCGTCGACAATTATGTGCCGGTTATCGATGGCTTGCAGCAGCGTTTCGATGAACTGGAATCGGCAATCTTTCAATACCGGCCCAGCCGGCAGACAATAGAAGGTCTTTACGAACTGAAACGCGAATTGCTGCTGCTGGAAGGTGCCATTAACCCGGTAATCGATATCTGCAACGAGCTGATGCGCTTTCATAACGGTTTTATTCCCAAGGATGTGCGGGTGTATTTTCGCGATATTGCCGATCACATCAAACGTATCGATCAGGCGATTCACGGCATGCGTGAGATGTTGCTCGCGGCGATGCAGGTACATCTGACTTTTGAAACGGTTCGGCAGAACGAAGTTGTCAAACGATTGGCCGGCTGGGGAGCGATCCTGGCGATACCGACGATGGTATTCAGCTGGTATGGAATGAATTTCAGACACATGCCGGAGCTGGATTGGGAATATAGCTACCCGGTGGTGGTCGGCGGCGTGGCGTTGAGCAGTCTGCTGCTGTATTTGCGTCTGAAAAAGGCCGGCTGGCTGTAAGCCAATTATGGGCAGTTTTTTTGCCCACCGTTTACACCACCGAAAGCATAAACCCATCAATGTAGTGGGCAAAACGGCGCTGTCTGCCCTATTTAAAATTTAAGTTAATTTATTAATTTGAAAATACTTTTGAACATCAGTTTTTATCTAGTAGGTGATACAGCATGTCTACACCAAGATATTTTCCTCCCGAACTCATCCAAAAACTGGATGGGCTACCCGAATTAGCCCTGGACTGTAATTATTCCTGGAGCCATCGTGCCGATGAAATCTGGCGCGAACTGGATAGTAATCTATACCAGCAAACCCGTAATCCCTGGCTGGTATTACAGACAGCTTCCAGCTCCCATCTTGAAGAACTGGCAAGCAATGAGACTTTTTGTCGCAAACTGCAGGGCATTGTTTCAGCACAGCGGCAATCGCTTGCGGAACAACGCTGGTTTCAGATGGAACTTGAGCAGACAACTCAGCTTCAGCAAGTAGCCTATTTCAGCATGGAATTCGGACTCAGCGAAGCCTTGCCTATGTATTCCGGTGGCCTGGGTTTACTTGCAGGCGATCACCTGAAAGCATCCAACGATCTTGGACTGCCCTTGATAGGCGTAGGCCTGCTTTACCAAAACGGCTATTTCCGTCAAGCCTTTGATAATGACGGTAATCAAATCGCGCTTTATCCTTCCTGCGATACCGGCGACTTGCCGGTTTGTCCGGTACGCAATGGTAAAGGCGAATGGCTGCGTATACAGCTACATACGCCTGAAGAATTATGGGTCAGAGTCTGGCAGGCGCAAATTGGCCGCATCACACTTTATTTACTGGATAGCAATGATCCGGTCAATCATCCGGTCGATCGCTGCATTACTACCAAGTTATACGGAGGCGGCCTGGAACATCGGTTGTCACAGGAAATTCTGCTGGGCATAGGCGGCTGGCGAGTATTGAGGGCGATGGGTATAACACCTGATGTCTGCCATCTCAATGAAGGCCATGCGGCGTTTTTAGTGCTGGAGCGCGCCAGAGATTTAATGTCTGAAAATAATCTGGATTTTAAAACTGCTTTAACCGTCACCCGAGCGGGCAACCTGTTTACCACGCATACACCCGTTGAAGCCGGCTTCGACCGGTTTAGCCCGCAGCTGATTCGAAACTATCTTGGGCTTTATGCTCAAAAACTGGGTATAGATATAGAAACGCTGCTGGATCTTGGCAGAAATCCCTATTCAAAAAATTCAGATTCATCGTTCAATATGGCTTATCTTGCCATAAATGGCAGCGCTACGATAAATGGCGTAAGTCGTTTGCACGGTACTGTGAGCCGGCGTATTTTCAGTCCACTGTTTCCCAACTGGTCAAAATATGAAATACCTGTCTCTCATGTCACTAATGGCGTCCATGTTCCCGCCTGGGATTCGATGGAAGCGGATGAACTCTGGACCAATCTGTGCGGAAAAAATCGCTGGTTTTGTGAGTATGGCAACCTGCCTGAGCAATTCAGCCGGGTCACTGATGAAGAACTGTGGAACCTGCGCGCCAAAAATCGCACCCGGCTGGTTAAATTTGTCAGGGATGAATATGCCCGCGAGCTGAACGTGAGCACTAATATCCCGCTACCCGAGCAGCAAGCTCTGGTAATGAGACTATTTGATCCTAATGTAATGACGATCGGCTTTGCCCGCCGATTTGCAACCTACAAACGCCCCAATTTGCTGTTAACTGACCCGGATCGGCTAGCCGCCATACTGACCAACCCGGACCGGCCTGTACAACTGGTCGTTTCGGGCAAAGCCCATCCTGCCGACTTGCCCGGCCAGGCGCTGATCAAAGCCTGGCACCATTTTATGCGTCGGCCTGAAATCCGGGAACGCGCAATTTTTCTGAGTGACTACGACATGATCACTGCTGAATATCTGGTGCAAGGTGTCGATCTCTGGATTAATACTCCGCTCAGACCCTGGGAAGCCTGCGGAACCAGTGGCATGAAAATCCTGGTTAATGGCGGCTTGAATCTGTCCGAACTGGATGGCTGGTGGGCTGAGGCCTATCGTCCGGAAGTCGGGTGGTCTCTGAATGGACTGGAGTCCCAACATGCCGATCTTGAACAGGCCGAAATACTGTATCAACGCCTGCAAAACGAGATTGTGCCAACCTTTTATAACCGTGATCAAACCGGTATTCCCAGACGCTGGCTGGCCATTATGCGTGAGAGTATGGCAACACTGACGCCTTATTTCTCGGCTAACCGAATGGTGCGCGAATATACCAGCCGTTTTTATCTGCCTTTGGCAGCCGGTTTTCATAAACGTGTCAAAGACAACGCCGGATTAGGTCATAACCTGGTCAACTGGTTAAAACGTATCGATGACTTCTGGCCCAAAATCCATGTCGATAACGTGGTGACAGAAACCCGGGATAATCAATACCTGTTCAAAATGCAGGTTTATCTTGGCGAATTAACGGCGGAGGATGTCTGTATTGAACTGTTTGCAGAAGTACCGGAGGAAAACACATTCTGCGTACAGCCCATGCTGAGAGAACAAGCACTAGCGGGTGCGATCAATGGCTTTATTTACAGCATCCGTATTCCGGCAACAAGACCCACCACTGATTACACACCGCGAATCAGGCCCTATCATCGTGACTGCCAGGTACCGCTGGAAACATCACATATTTTCTGGGTTAACCTGCACGGATAGCAAGAGTTCTGATTTATTATATTCAGCACAAGGATAAGCTGCCGAGTAACTGACGGAAATATATATTTCCATTTGATGAGAACATGGTATTCATTGCCGGCATTGGAGGTTTGCTATCGCGAAATTACCCTGCGAACTCTAAAAAATGACTGAAGAAATAAACACTCATGATGGAATTAATCCTGATTAGCACTGCCTATATGATCGGCCTGATTGCCAATCGCCTGTATTTTCCGCCTCTAGTGGGTTATCTGGCTGCCGGTTATGTTTTGCATGGCCTGGAGATAGAAGTCCTGCCAAACCTGGCGCATCTGGCCGACATCGGTATCGAGTTGCTGCTGTTTTCCGTCGGTTTAAAGCTTAAACCCAGTTCGCTGTTACGCAGTGAAGTATTAAGCGTCGGCGGCTCGCATTTGCTGCTGGTTACCGGAATATCCGCACTCGTGTTCCTGGCGATGGGCGAACGGATGACCGGTGGTATGGTATTAGGCGCCAGTCTGGCCTTTTCCAGTACCGTACTCGCCATTAAAGTGTTGGATGACAACAGCGAATTGTCGTCATTGCATGGCAGGGATGTGATTAGCATTCTGATTTTGCAGGACATAGTCGCGATTGGGCTGCTGGCATTCGCCGAAGGCAAGCAACTGACGCCCTGGGCTTTGATATTGCTGCTTTTGCCGTTGCTGCGGCCGCTGGCGCATCGATTGCTGACGGTTAGCCGTGCCGATGAACTCAGATTACTGTTAGGAATGTCCTTGGCGCTGGGAGGCGGCGTACTGGCTGAGAGCGTCGGGATTTCCCCCGACATTGGGGCGCTGCTGACCGGCGTGATGCTGGCAGCCCACCCCAAAATAGACGATCTTTCCGACAAGCTTTGGGGTTTGAAAGAAGTGTTTCTAGTCACATTCTTTCTGCAAATCGGCCTGACCGATTTTCCGACCCAGGAACAGGCGTTGACTGCTTTAGGATTGTTACTACTGCTGCCGTTACAAGGAGGATTATTCTTTGTGCTATTTGTGCTGGCCGGTTTGCGTGCCCGGACTGCGTTCGTATCATCCCTGGCGTTAATGACTTATAGCGAGTTTGCGCTGATCACCACCGGCGCGGTGGTTAATGCCAATTTGTTGCCCGAGGAGTGGAAATCGATCATCAGTCTGGCGGTTGCGGGTTCCCTGGCGATTGCCGCACCCTTGAACCGCTATTCGCACCGTCTGTTTTCATGGGCCGAACCGGTGCTGATTCGCTTTGAAAGAGAATCCGGGCATCCGGATCGTCTGCCCGAATCTTTCGGCGCTTCGGAATGGCTGGTTGTCGGGATGGGACGCACCGGTGTTTCCGCCTATATGGCGCTACACACACAGGAAAAGCGTGTAGTGGGACTGGATGCTGACCCCACAGTATTGGAAAACCTGCTTGCCAAAGGCAAACGTGTAGTTTACGGCGATGCCGAGGATACCGAGCTGTGGGACAGACTGCCACTGGAAAGACTCAAGGGGGTTATTTTAACCGTACCGGTATTCGAAGTCAGATGTGCCGCAATCAGTCACCTTAGGAAACGCGGTTTTGCCGGCCAAATCGGCACGATTAGCTATTACAGCGAAGAAGAACGGGAACTGACTCGGCTAGGGGCAAACCTGATTATACATCCCTTGGTTGAGGCCGGTAACCAGTTGGTTAAACAAATACTGGATAATGGCGATGATTAATCCGTAAATAGATCGCACACTCCTTTTGGTTGAGGAGGGGATGAGGATGCCGAGTTGAGTTTCTCGAGAAACGGCAAGACTGATTCTGTACCAGGCGTTTAAAACGGGATATGAAGCAAAAAGCAGCATAAAAACAAAAAACTTCCAAGGCCGTTAAACCTTGGAAATCTTCAAGTGGCCTGCTTAAGCTGTTTAGGTAAGGGCATCAATCGCATGACAGGTGTCCGTTATTACCCCGTTTACGGTTCAGATTAACGTTACTGGCAATAGCGGCAGTGGCGAAAAGTGTGGATGAAATAATGAATTCACCAGAAACAAAGCCGATCAGGCCGAAGACAAATATGGCTCCGGTTAAAATATCCTTGTAAAAGTCGTTCATCAGTAATTCCTCGTATAAAGTTGAAAAGATTTTTAGACTACGGTTTAACTATAGTCAAGGTATTTATTGTTGACAATTACACTAGGAATATATGGATTGTTTCCATATTTGATACATTAAATTCATAATCCATTCATATAAACTGAGTAAAAAGTTAACAAGTTACTCACTTTAAAAAATTCTTTAGCCGATTGTAGCTAATTGTTCTGGATAGCCGTACGCATTTTCTTCAGCACATTGCGGGCTTGATTACTCTTTACATCAAGCAGGATATACATTAAACGGTCAAGTTCTCGGCTTTTTCAGAAAACAATTGGAACTTCATGGTTATCAGAGTTTTCATGTTGGCCTTGAAGCGGGTGCTGAGTTTGGCGATACAGGTATCAATGCTTTTTTTGAATTTTTCGAACTTATCGTAGTGGATGCTATACAGTACCTGCTTTTTGACGAACCGCCACAAGCGTTCGATCAAATTCAGATTGGGAGAGCAGGCAGGTAAAGAAATTCGATGCCCGGTTCTTTGGCCTTGCCGGCAACAGACTGGCATTTTTGGTATCTGGTGTTGTCCAGCACCAAAGTGATGTGGCGGTTGGTTCCCGCATAGGCGTCTGCAATTTTGTCGAGGAACTCGCCGAACACCCATTCTGTTGTCCCTCTTCTCATAATCGTGCGACTCTTGCCATGCTCCCTCTTGGTCTCCATGATGATAGGTACGATCAGCGCATTAGTTGGTGAACTTTCGGCGAGTGGCACTGCGCTCGCTATGGGGTGGACCTGCGCCCGTGGTTGGCCAAACAGCAGGTTGCATCGAGTGGATGGGGGATTTTGCGGGCGGATCAGGAGAAACTTGTCATGACGGTGCGTAAAAATGCATTTACCACGAGTGCTTGAGGTGCTGTGTTTGAGTTGCCGCTTTTTAAGATCTTTACGGCAATCGCTGGAATCTCTTGGAATTGAAAGCTTCGAGTGAGGGCATGGATACAGTTACAATAGAAATTGTGATCTTCTTCCCGATCCGCTTGGTGTGGGCGCTTTCGCGCGATTCAATGCCTCACAGTCTGCCAGCCGGTTGGTCTTTCACATTGGCGAGATGAAGATTTCCCGCTTTATGGCATGCCGGCGCTATCACTATATCTTGCTTAAATTCTTAATTATCCCAAGCCTATTTTTTTGTTACAGAGAATTTGACAGCTTCATTGCCGACCATTACTTTAAAGTCACCGGGTTCCACAATCCGCTTAAGATCAACGCCAATAAATGAAAAATCGTAAGGCGTTAAGGTAAAGCTTAACTTTTCAGATTGGCCAGGATCAAGCTCGATTTTTTTAAATGCTTTTAATTGTTTGTTGGGTCTGGTTACAGAAGCTGCAACATCATTTAAATAAAGTAAAACCGTTTCCTTGCCTTTTAATGAGCCGGTATTTTTAACATTAACGGTTATATTAATATTTTCGTCCCTGTTGATTTTGTCTTTTTCTACTGTCAAACCGCTGGTTTGAAAGGCCGTATAACTTAAACCATGACCAAACGGATATAAGGGCTTATAAGCATTAGGCTCATAAGCTTCGATCGGTTTATGATCGTACATGACAATATCGTTGGTATTTCTCGGATAGGAAATGGGCAGTTTGCCATCCGGGTTATAGTTACCGTATAAAATATCGGCAATGGCTTCGCCGCCCTCCATGCCCGGCAAGAAGCCCAAAATAACCCCGGGAACCTGTTCAGCAATTGCAGTAATAATACGCGGGCGACCGCCTAATGTGACCAGGATGACGGGTTTGCCGGTTGCAATCATCGCGTTGGCAAGATCAAGTTGAACTTGATCGAGATTTAATGAGTCAATATTACCCGCTGTTTCTGTATAAGGTTTCTCACCCAGACACAGCACTATGGTGTCGTGGTTTTTAGCCTCCTCAACGGCTTTTTGAATATCAATTTTGTCAGCAAATGAATTTCCACCAACGTAAGTCACTTTGCCGGTAGACTTTTTTTGTATGGCTTCAAAAACCGTTAATTTGTCCTGAGGATATAAACTTTCCTCGTCGCCTTGCCAGGTTATCGTCCAGCCGCCATTCATCACACTCAATAAATTTGCCGTAGGTCCGGTCACCAAGATGCTGGCATCTTTTTTTAATGGCAGGATATTGTTGGCATTTTTAGCAAGCACAATGGATTCCCGCGCCGCCTGGCGATTCGTCTCTATGGCCTCGGCGGTTGCAAAATTTCCCTCTACTGGCAAGACGGGCGTATTCGAATCGAATAATCCGGCCTGATACTTTACCATGAGTATCCTGGACACGGCTTCATCTATTCGGGATAGTGGCACTTCTCCCGCTTTGACTAAATCAAGCAACAACTCATAAAAAGAAAAATCAAAGGGCACCATGCTCATATCAATGCCCGCCATCACCGCAATTTTTACCGCTTCTTTTTCCGAAGCAGCCAATTTATCACGCGTATAAAGATTTTTAATGTCCGCCCAGTCAGAAACGGTAAAGCCTTTAAATCCCATTTCACCGCGCAAAATCGTAGTCAGATACTGATAGTTTGCGTGCCCTGGAATGCCGTCGACTTCAGATGAATTAACCATAATCGTCGGCGATCCGGCTTTTACGCCTGCCTCAAACGTAGGCAAAAAATATTCCCGAAGCATTCTTTCGCCAATCCAGGCAGGGGTTCTGTCTTTGCCGTTAATGGGAAAGCTGTAACCCACGTAATGTTTCAAGCACGTAAGCGCTTTATTTGGCGCAGAAAAATCATCGCCTTGATGACCTTTTATATAAGACGTACCCAAAACTGTAACCAGGTGAACATCTTCCCCATAGGTTTCCCACAAACGCGGCCAAAGCGGTTGCCGGCCAATATCCAGCACCGGCGAAAAATTCCATTGCAGCCCGGATGAGCGTAGCTCTCTGGCGGTAATTTCGCCTTCCTTGAAGCTCAATTCGGGATTGAAAGTAGCCGCCATATTAATGGCTTGCGGAAACAAAACCGAGTTTTGTGTGTAAGTGGCACCATGTATGGCATCAATCCCGTAAATAACCGGAATTTTTAACCGGGATTTTGCTGCAACCGCTTGCACTGTCTGCATCATTTTCCGCCATATCTCAATGAATTGCGCTTTATTGGCCGGCGTGTAAGGCGCATTAAGAATGGAACCCACATGATGAGTTAGGATAGCATCTTGAAGCTTGGTCTGATCAATTGGATTGTCAGCGTTTTGTTTTTCCGGAGCGCCAATGACAGCGAAGTCGACCTGAGTCATCTGACCTACTTTTTCTTCAAGAGTCATTTCAGACAGAAGGTTTTTAACTTTACTTTCTATTTCCTTGTTTGTTTCTTGAGCATTCACAGAACACCTCAGCATGATAAATAGAGGGAGAATTAAAACGAGTGTTTTTATTTGCAACTTATTTTCTCTGTTTAATTGATGTTATTCAGGCCTGATGTTTAGGACTTTTTAGATCGAAAATCACTGGTGCTATATTTTTATTGCTATGATTTACAAATATTTTAATTTAAATATTCATTTTGGCGCAAAGTGCTTGTCCATAATACAACAGCACTCCGTCTTTGAGCGCATAGCAAAACGCCTGATCGCAAAGATAATCATAAATATTGATAAATTTGACTGTTGGAAACGTCTTTTGGGCAGATCTGATGACACGGTGATATTGGGCGTTACGCTGGTTAAATACAGAACAAGGAAAAGCACAAGGGGTTTTTTTGGTATGGTTCTTAAAATTAAGAGGCCGGATCATGACGCACTCTCTAGGGTCAAAATCCGGTAGTGCATCACATGTAATGCTAATGTGGCATCACCTCTTACAACAGAACGAATTTTTTCGGATAATGTATATTTATCTGATCTTAGGTACCGACCATGAAAAGGGATACATGTCCATGACTGTCGAAGCTGACGAAATGTGGAGTTTCTTATTACGACAGTTTTTTATACTTCAACCGATGCGGATTGTCCGCATCACTGCCCAGACGGCGATGACGGTCGGCTTCATAATCTTCATAGTTGCCTTCAAACCAGACAACCTGACTGTCGCCTTCAAAGGCCAGCATGTGCGTGGCGATTCTGTCCAGAAACCAGCGGTCATGCGAAATAACCACGGCACAGCCGGGGAAAGCGAGTAATGCTTCTTCTAAAGCACGCAGGGTTTCCACATCCAGATCGTTAGTCGGCTCGTCGAGCAACAGAACATTGCCGCCGGTTTTCAGCAGTTTGGCCAGATGCACACGGTTGCGTTCACCGCCGGAAAGATCGCCGATGCGTTTTTGCTGGTCTGCGCCTTTAAAATTAAAGCGTCCGACATAAGCGCGAGATGGCGTTTCATATTTGCCTACGGTAATCATATCCAGCCCGTCGGAAATTTCTTCAAAGACGGTTTTTTTCGGATCCATGTCATCACGCAACTGATCAACATAGGCGAGTTCAACCGTTTGCCCCAGCGTTAAATTTCCTGAATCAGGTTGTTCAAGACCTGCCATCATGCGGAACAGCGTAGTTTTACCGGCGCCGTTAGGGCCGATGATGCCAACGATACCACCAGGCGGCAATTTAAAGCTTAAATCGTTGATTAACAGTCTATCGCCAAAGCCTTTGTTGATGTTCTCAGCTTCAATGACTACGTCGCCCAAACGCGGGCCGGGTGGAATATAAATTTCATGGGTTTCATTGCGTTTTTGCACATCGGATGAAGACAGTTCTTCAAAGCGTGCAAGCCGCGCTTTGCTTTTGGCGTGGCGGCCTTTGGGATTGGAACGCACCCATTCCAGCTCGGCTTTCATGGCTTTTTGGCGGGAAGATTCCTGTTTTTCTTCCTGCAACAAACGATTGCTTTTTTGTTCCAGCCAGCTTGAATAGTTTCCTTCCCACGGAATGCCTGAGCCTCTATCGAGTTCCAGAATCCAGCCGGCAACATTATCTAAAAAGTAACGATCATGCGTGACTGCGACGACAGTTCCGGGATAATCGTGCAGGAACCGTTCCAGCCAGGCGACCGATTCTGCATCCAGATGGTTGGTGGGTTCATCCAGTAACAGCATATCGGGATTGGACAATAATAACCGGCACAAAGCGACGCGGCGTTTTTCACCGCCCGATAATTTGGTGACATCGGCATCCCAATCCGGCAGCCGCAATGCATCGGCAGCGACTTCGAGTTTTCGCTCCAGATTATGGCCATCACAGGCATTAACAATATCTTCCAGGCGTGCCTGATCTGCCGCTAGTTTATCGAAATCCGCATCCGGATCGGCGTAAGCAGCATAAACCGCATCAAGTTGTTGCAATACCGTCTTGATTTCCGCGACTGCTTCTTCAATGTTACCCCGCACGGTTTTAGTGGAATCGAGTTGCGGTTCTTGTGGCAGATAACCGATGTTAATGCCTTTTTGCGGTATGGCTTCGCCTTCAATTTCCTTGTCTATGCCCGCCATGATTTTCAGCAGTGTCGATTTACCCGAGCCGTTCAAACCCAGCACGCCAATTTTTGCGCCAGGGAAAAAAGACAGCGAGATGTCTTTAAGTATGTATTTTTTGGGTGGGACAATTTTGCCGACCCGATTCATTGAATATATATATTGCGCCATAGTGTTTCGTTAATCAGATTAAGGTTGGTAGAGAGTAACGCGATACCGGCTATTATTCCATGTTATTTAGCAATTTTTAAGAGTTGGTGTGGCGGGGCGAACTTTGCAGACCCACGATTCATATAAAGATTGGACGGATTAGCCCTGAAGGCCGGAATAAGCCTGTTTGAGCGCAAGTGAGAACTGGCGATTCCGGTTCAACTGCACGACAAGCCGGAAATGCGGCGCCTTCCGCTACATTTGGTTGGCTTTATTCCGGCCTACGTCCTGAAATTGTCGAAGACTTCCCGGAATTAACGGATGACGATATTACCGTCTGCTTGCAATTTGCAGCCGATTGGGAGCGTCAATCTGTAACCATCAAAGCCTTATGAAGTTTTTGCTTGATGAAAACCTGTCACGGCGAATCGTGCCATTTATCCA
>JAQTMV010000062.1 GCA_028714175.1 Methylococcales bacterium | reverse complement strand
TCCGGTTGTTCGCGTGGGGAGTCCGCTGCCAGGGTATTGGGTTCGTAGGATACGCGTCCGGCCGGTTGCGCCATTTGCATATGACCGTCGCGCTGGTGATTGGCGAACGGGCATTTTGGCGCATTGAGACGGGTATCTGGTGAAAATTGGGCGAGCCGAGGCGTAGTAACTGGGTGTCCTGATACGAGAACAGGCGCCCCTGCAATAACGGATCGTTCGAGAAATCGATGCCGGGCACGATATGGGATGGACAAAACGCCACCTGTTCAGTCTCAGCAAAGAAATTGTCCGGCCAACGGTTGAGCACCATGCGCCCGATAACTTGCAGCGGCACCCATTCTTCCGGTATCAGTTTGGTCGCATCGAGGTTATCAAACGGGAATGTTTCTGCTTCTTCTTGGGAGAACAGCTGCACCGCCAATTCCCATTCCGGAAAATCGCCGGCGCTGATCGTATCGAACATATTGCGGCGATGAAAGTCCGGATCGGCATCGGCAATTTTCACGGTTTCGTCCCAGATAGTAGACTGCAAACCGAGTTTAGGCCGCCAGTGGAATTTCACGAAGGTCGATTCGCCAGCTTCATTGAGCAGACGAAAACTATGAATACCGAAGCCTTCGATCATCCGTAGCGAGCGCGGCAAAGTGCGGTCAGACATGATCCACATTACCATGTGCATTGATTCGGCCGTAAGAGATATAAAATCCCAGAAAGTGTCATGCACAGTTGCTGACTGAGGAAAGCCCCGATCAGGTTCCATTTTAACGGCATGCACCAGGTCGGGAAATTTGATCGCATCCTGAATAAAAAACACGGGAATATTATTGCCGACCAAATCCCAATTGCCCTCTTTCGTGTAAAACTTGACGGCGAAGCCGCGAACATCGCGCGGTGCATCGGCCGAACCGGACCCGCCTGCCACAGTTGAAATACGCGTGAATAGAGGAGTTTGTTCGCCCGTTTCGGTCAGCACTTTGGCGGTTGTGTATTTTTCCAGGGATTGTGTCAGTTCGAAAAAGCCATGTGCGCCCGTGCCGCGGGCATGGACGATGCGCTCGGGAATTCGCTCGTGGTCGAAATGGGTGATTTTTTCACGCAGGATGAAATCCTCCAGCAGCGTCGGACCGCTCGGATTAGCTCGTAGAGAGTTCTGATTGTCGGAAACCGGCAAACCCTGATTCGTCGTCAACGCTGTCTGATCGCCGATGGCCGTCTGGTGCCACTCGCCGCCGCTGCCGACTGAAACGGTTGCTTCTACTGGGTCAGATTGTGCCGGTTTATTTTTTTCGGGTAGAACCCGTGTATTTGCTTTGGTCATCAGGAATCTCCAATTGATTTTGCGCGGCGGCAACGTGATTTTATTGCTACCTTTGTTATTCGACTTCGAATGGCAATCATCATCCGGCATTTGACAGCCGGGGTCTGTGCGTTGTCGCATACTAAAGTAAGCTGAGTTCGGGATAAAAAAAATGCTTTGGCCTTTGTCAACTAATGACCCTTACAATTGTGAACTAAAGATCCCTGCAAGGCTGTCCAGTATTTTGTCGCTCCACGGCCTGTTTTCCCATTCCTCCAGGCTTATCCGGTGTGACTGGCGCAAATCCTGTTCAAAAATACGCGCCTGGATACTCGCAAATTCGGCGTCGTAGATGTTTAGGTTGGCTTCATCATTGACGCTGAACGAGCGGCTGTCGAAGTTGGTCGATCCTACCGATGTCCAAAGCTTGTCCACGATCATTACCTTGCAATGGAACATCGTCGGCTGGTACTCATAGATCTCGATACCTGCGCGCAACAAAGGACCCCACTCGAAACGCGACGCGCGCCGGAGTAGTTTCCGGTCAATGTAAGGGCCGGGGACGAGCATCTGTATGCGAACTCCGCGCTTTCTTGCCACGATAAACGTATTGACCGCAGCGTTATCGGGAACAAAATACGACATCGATATCTGCACCGAAGTTTTTGCCGCGGCGATCGACAACAGATACATCAGCTGCGCGCTTTCGGCGCCGCCGCCAGGCGAACTCGTGAAGACCTGCGCAGTGTGTGCGCCGACCGGTTCGATCGGAGGAAAATAGGCGGCGCCGTGCATTACGTGTCCGCTGACTTCGATCCAGTTGTCGAAGAACGCCGATTGCATTTGCGCGACCACCGGGCCTTCAATACGAAAATGCGTATCCCGCCAATGCTGTGGATCCTGCGCATTTCCGGTCCACGGTATGGCGATTCCAACGCCACCGGTGAAACCGATTTTACCGTCGACCACCAGGAGTTTGCGATGCGTCCGGTGGTTCATCCTGGCAAGCGTGTACCAGCGCAGCGGATTATAGCGGAGCACCTCTATCCCAGCCTCCTCCATCTGCGTGACGTAGGCTTCGTCGATATCGCCGCTGCCGAGCCAATCAAGCATGACATGCACGTGAACGCCGGCCCGTGCCCGCTCACTTAGTGCTTCGGCAAACTCCTGGCCGATGGTGCCGGACCAATAAATGAAAGTCTCGAAAGTAATCGTTTTCTGAGCGCCGCGGATGGCTTTCAGCATCGCGGGAAAGATTTCGTTACCGTTCACAAGCGCTTGGACACGGTTGCCCTCGATAATCGGCGGCCCTAAAAGACTTCCCATAGACCGCAGAAACTGGGAGTCGGCCACCGTGTAGAGCGTTTCAATGCGACGGTCTATCGGTTTGTCGCCGAGACTTAAATTCGCGACCAGCAGCACACCGAGTGCGGTTATCAGGAACGTCGCAATAATGGTCGCCATGCTCATCACTATAAACTCACGTAAGGTTTGCTCTCTTTGTTGGTTTGCGTTCTGGCAGATCGCTGATCTGTGCCTTTCATAAACTCAAACAAAATCTACCCGAAACATCAGACGCCGTCGGTACGGTATTGCACATATTATTACTACCGGTAATCTGCTTCGGCTCCCCAACATTAGCATCGCTGCCATAAATCCAAATTGTATAAACAAGTTGTTATCGCAATCAGTCGGCGGCAATCTTAGGCCGTTTTTGCATACGCGGCAGATGAAAGTTGATGTCCGCGATATGCCGCCAATAAAGCCACGCCGTCATGAGGCAGTCGTGTAGACTTAATCCTCATCTATCCTTGCCCCCACATAAGCGGTTCGAAATAGCCTTCGCATTTAAGGAAAAACCTGAATCTATGTGCGTTGCCGCACAGAATGCGGTCAGTTTAGCGTGTAGTGTTATCGTCAAGCTATGGGATACATCATTCCAGACGAGGGCTATGATTATTGGGTCATGGCTAATTAATTATCAGGAGACACTCATGAACAAAGATCAAGTAAAAGGCAGAGCCGAAGAAGCCAAAGGTAAAGTTAAGGAAACTACCGGCAAGGTACTGGACGACAGGAAATGAATATGAAACACAACAGCATCAAACTCACCGGTTTAGGGGGTGGCATCTTTTTGATTTTAGCCTCGTTTGGCGCTTATGCCGGGGAAAGCCACATGAAGGAAGCGCTCAAGCACACGGAGGCCGCAGCTAAAGCCGGCGATAGCAAGACTATCGCCGAACATGCGGAGGCAGCGAAGTCTCATGCGAAAACCGCCGATGAACATTTGGATGCCGGCATCACGAGCCTCAATGAGGCTACCGATCATGGCAAGCTGAAGCATACCGGCTTAGCGAAGAAATCCGCCGAAGAATCGGTAACACATCTGAAAACCGCGCATTAAACGAACGTAAGTTTCGTTCCCTCAAGGGGTTGGCGGGTGAATAGTCCGTCATTTTTTGCCTATCTTAAAATTTCAGCAACGCCTCAATAAGGATGTCCAGCAACTTCAACTTGCTGACAACATCTATCGACGACTGTATATAAAGACGACTGTATATAAATTAGATGAATAGATTAGAAAACTAAGGGGAAACATATGCCAGACATTGATTGGGAAGGCATGTTCATGTTCAGCACATCGCCACTGGAAATTATTATTCGTGGAACACTCGTATACTGGTTTTTATTCCTGGTTTTTCGTTTTGTAGTCAGACGTGATGTGGGCTCAGTCGGTATCGCCGACATACTTGTGCTGGTCATTGTTGCCGATGCGGCGCAGAATGCCATGGCAGGCGAATACAAGTCGATTGGTGAAGGTTGTACTCTGGTTAGCACGATCGTGTTCTGGAATTTCCTGCTCGACTGGTTAAGTTATCACTATCCAATGATCGGACACTTGGCACAATCTCAAGCACTTTGTTTGGTTAGAAACGGAAAATTATTGCATAGAAATATGCGTCAGGAAATGATCACGGAGAAGGAGTTGATGAGCAAAATTCGCGAACAGGGTCTTGAAGACCTTGCTCAGGTGAAAGACGTTTATATGGAAGGTGACGGCACGATCAGTGTCATCAAGCGGGAGCAGTGAAGGTCTGCTCCTGCTCCATGCGGCTTCCGTAAACGGCATCAGTGCTAGGCTATCAACTGATAAAACTTAATTAGCTGTCGATACCGCCGCCTGTGGCTCAGGTTGATTGGGTATTTGGTCCGATGCAGTTGGTTCAGCCCGGACCGCCATAGAGGTAAGCGTCGCCGCCCCGATGATGGTCGCGAATGACGCATCGGCAGCATCGCGACCTGTGCCAATACGGACAAATCCCTCAACCGGCGCCATTCGTGTAGCATCAAACAAATACCAGCGAGACCCCAGATAAGCTTCAAAAAATCCATGAAAATCCGGCGGCTGCAAAGCCATGGCATATCCTGAAATATATCGTGCGGGAATACATAGCGCCCGGCACAAGGCGATGGCGAGATGCGCATAATCACGACATACACCTGCGCGCTGTATGAATACGTCGCAGGCGCTGGTAGTTGCGTCGGTAGTACCTGCTTCATAGTCGAGATTGCTGTTTATCCAGTCGCAAATCGCAGTAACCCGGAGAAATCCAGGCTCGGCGTTGCCAAATTTCCGTATGGCGAAGCGGGTCAAACGATCAGACTCGCAATAGCGACTGGGGTTAAGGTAGGGCAATATTTCGTGTGGTAATTTGGAATATCCGGTCTCGATAATCCCTGAAGTATCATAAATTTCAGGTCGTATATCCACAGTCGCATGGTATTGAAGTTGCAGCTCGCAGGGTTCGACATAGAAACGGTACACTTGAATATCTTCCATGCCTATGCTACTGGTCTCATATTTAATAGGGGGGTTTAACTGCAAAGTTTCCCCGCTGATGGTCTGGTGCTCAGTTCGTGCCGCCGCCACGTTAAACAGAAAGCTCGTGGGATTTGTGACCGAATACGTTAAGTCGCAGCCTACTTGAATTGTTGTCATGATTGTTAACCTTTTGTAGTGTAATAAATAAATATGAAATATATATGTCTGATAGTAATAATTCCGGGTTTTAGCGGCTAAGAATGAACGTTTCCTTTTTGCATAGTGACAAGCGCGTATTGCGCTCTGGCGTGCTCACAGGATTGCAGCATTTTGACCCGATAGAGATCTTTCCCAAAGATGACGTTTTTGATGAGCTTGCGGCAATTTTCATCAGCTTCCTGTTCTCTTTCTCTTCAAACCTAACAGTTAACCATTAACCACAGTACCGCCATTGGGATGAATGACTTGTCCGGAAATATAGGAAGCATCATCCGAAGCCAAAAAGACAAAGCAGTTGGCGACTTCTTCCGGCTGACCGGCTCGGCCCATAGGTACATCTTCACCAAAAACCTTGACATGCTCAGGTGTGAATGTTGAAGGAATAAGCGGTGTCCAGATGGGCCCTGGAGCGACGCCATTAACCCGGATTTTTTGTTCGGTCAAAGCCAGCGACAAGGACCGGGTAAAACCCACAATAGCGCCTTTAGTAGCCGAGTAATCAAGTAATTTAGGACTGCCTTTATACGTAGTAACCGACGTAGTGTTGACAATCGCACTGCCGGGCGGAAGGTGTTTTAGAGCTGCTTTGGTAAAATAGAACATGGAAAAGATATTGGTGCGAAAGGTCTTTTCAAGTTGCTCTGAGGTTATTTCCTCAATACTTTCTTGAGGATGCTGTTCAGCCGCATTATTGATCAGGATATCAAGCCGGCCCAATTCATTGACGGTTTGCTCAACCGCCTGCCGGCAAAAGTGTTCATCCCCAATATCGCCGGCGATAGGCAGGCATTTTTGACCATATTCGCTAACCAGGCGTTGTGTTTCTTCAGCATCTTCATGCTCATTGAGATAGATAATGACTGAATCAGCGCCTTCCTTGGCAAAAGCTACGGCTATGGCGCGTCCAATCCCGGAATCTCCGCCCGTAATCAAGGCCACCTTGCCTTTCAGTTTGCCGGATCCGTGATAGTGAGGGTCATCGGCTTGGGGTTGAGGATTCATATCTGACTCCAGTCCCGGTTGGCGATCCTGATGTTGGGGCGGATGGGGTGGAATGGGATGCTTAATGTCGGCCATGATGGTTCTCCTTTACAAGTGATAATTTAAACAATTTATGAACTAACCTGTCTTTTAAAATTCCTGGCTATTACGCTGGAATCGAATGGGGAAATACTATGCTCCGCCATCGGCTTAGCTTGCGTTATTTTTTATTTTCTTTTTTTGCGATCCCTACTTTTACTGGCGGCAACTGGGTGACTGCTACGTCGGCGCCCAGTTTCACCTCGATCGGTTCATCAATAACCAGAGAAATTGGTTTGTCTGTTGAAACATTCAAGTTCACGGTAAGTGGGCAACCTGATAATGTAAAAGCAATTGAAACAAAGATAATAAATTTCCATTTAAAAAATATTTGAAAAACTTTATTCATATCGATCATCCTGTCTTAAAACCGAGGGGATCATTAATTTAGTCACCGAGTGTCTGGTTCTGGTTTTTTAAACAAGATACCGATTCTAGGGTTTCAGTACCACCTTGCCGGTATTGAAACTGTCCTTTTTCATCCGGTATGCCACCGGGAATTTTAAAGGGCCCGACATCGGCAAACGGAACCCGCAAATATTCCGCTTGCCCGCCGGCAAATCCCCTCGTCATATGGGAATAGCCAAATAAGCCGGCGGTAGCCTGCCCCATTGCCTTGCGGGCTAACTTGGCGCCCGGATTGGAAGTGTCGCATAAAGAATACAGTTGTTTTTTGCAAAAAAAGCATTCTCCGCAGACGATAACGAAAGGTACAACGACACGATCGCCGACCTTCAATTTTTTAACGTCACTGCCAATCTCAACTACTTCACCCATCGGTTCATGACTCAATATGTCGCCTTTTTCCATGCTCGGCATATAGCCATCCAGAAGGTGCAAATCGGAGCCGCATATTGCCGTCGAAGTGATTTTAATGATTGCATCATGCGAATTAATAATTTTAGGGTCGGGTACATTTTCAACCCGAACATCATTTGTACCGTACCAACATAAGGCTTTCATATCATTCTCCTGAATCGAAACGGGTCTATGTGAAATAGAGTGGGGATACACAAATCCAGGCTATTCAATCAGAATCTTGTAAAAGTGAATCCGTTCTTTCTCAGCGATTCGGCTACCCTCAGGAGAGCTTTGTCGAAGTAGGAACAGATTTACTTCCGGAACCATTTCAAGCCATTTCAAGTAAGTCGCCGCGCATCATGGATTCTTTCTTAGTGTCGTTCCAGTACTTGATTTGTCTCTCGGCTAATAAGGCTTCTTCTTGAGTGGCGCAAGCTTGCCACCACACAAGCTCCAATTGGTGGTGTGTGCCGGCATAACCAGCAGCGCATTCCATTTTCTGATATTGACCGATTCGACTTTCAAGATTATCGGTGTGCGCTGTGTAATAGCTACCATCAGCACTGCGAAGAATATAAACCCAAAACATTTTTGTATATCTTTTGTTGTGAACTTACCTTATTTCTGTATTCATTCTTCGACTAGCAGAATGAATGGAGAAATATTGACAAGTTCGGTAATAGTCACCCACTTAATTCCACATAGAGGAAAAAAGGATGGATAATTAACGTTTGTCTTAATCAAGCTTGTTCGCCCTTATAAAATCAACGGTTCCTCAAAAATCCAAAAATAATCAGCTCATTTTGTACAACTGGTTACTTGATTAAAAGTTTACTAGTATAAAAAAGTTTTTCTGTGGTTTAACGTACAAAGAACAGCTTTTATTTTAAAAAATATCTATATCGGTGAAGCGGGCGCTGGTCTTACCTATGAAGTTAGCGATAACTTTTTGATTCGTAGTGATGTGCGCTATCGCTACAACCAAAATTTCAACGCTAACCTGCAGCCTGGCACAAACGAATTTCATGACATGGTTGTTAACCTTGGTTTCGTCGTTCCGTTTGGCCCGAAACCAGTCGCTCCTGTAGAAGTTGCTGAAGCTCCTGCTCCGACTCCAGTTGCGGATTGCTCAACTATGGATGAGGATAAAGACGGCGTCAATAATTGCGATGATCTGTGTCCTGACACATTACCCGGCGTTAAAGTCAGCATGCGTGGCTGCTGGATTGTTGATGTAAAATTTGACAACGATAAAGACAATATTAAACCGGAATACTTTCCTCATCTTGACAATGATGCTAAAGCCATCTTAGCTCATCCCGAGTTGAAAATTGAAATACAAGGTCACACCAGTAAAACAGGCGGATTCAAGTACAACATGGGGTTGTCTGAGCGCCGCGCTATAGCTGTCAAAAAATACCTGGTTGATGGTTACGACTTACCCAATCTGACCACACGTGGATATGGCTGGACTCAACCCATTGACACTAATGATACTGAAGAAGGGCGCGCCAATAACCGTCGAGTACAATTGGAAATTAATGGCCAACCTCAACTACCTGAACAACCTCGTTAACGTCAATTAACGTTTCCAGACCGGCAACTCTTAAAGTCTTAGTCTTAAGGGTTTCCCAATAAAACAAAACCCGCTTTCATAGCGGGTTTTTTTGTTCTTTTTGATAAAGCAGACAAGGACCAGAATTAAATTCTGAATGAGCCGGTTGAAAAAAAATATGGATTACCCTGCTCTCGTTTGTTATAGGCCATTAAATTGGATGACACCGAATAAAGCCGCTTGGCAAGTCAACAAGGATAATGATCTAAAAATTAATCGACATCTTGAAATCCCTGAGGGAATGCCTTCATCATTCAGGCTAGAGGCAAGGCAGAGTATAAAGTTTTGGCCGTAGTAATGAGGTTCATCGCGGTCCTCCAGGGTGTAGTCTCGGCAGTGCGCGGCTTATCGGCAGCGCCCCCGTATTTGGGAGTTTGGCGCTTGGTGAATTCGGCCAGGATAAATCCGATGCCGCCTGCCAGCAGCAGAGTCCCCGGAGCAGTCATCTGTTGGTGTATCTTCGGAATCAGCGTAGCGTTAAGAGCATCGACTCTCCGTTGGTGATTTAATATCTCTCGTTCCGCATCCCTGATTTGAGCCGTCAGAGATATAGGTTTGCTTCGGATTGGAATGTACACCTTCATCATGACTTCTCCCCGTCCCGGCGACCTGGTGGCGGGGTCTGAAGACTGCGCCGGGTCGCGGGGTAATTTTAGATAACGACTCTTGCGGCGTATCATGCCATAGAGGATCAACGCCAACAGTAAATTGAAAGCGACCGCAAGCACTATGGCGATACTCGCGACGATGCCATTCTCGACCAGCCCCAGCACGGCGGCCGCCACGAGTCCCCGCCATGCGCAACTCAGCAAGACGGCGATCATAGCTCCCGCCACAATCATGATTACCAGGCTCTTGCCCGCCCGTTGCGTCTCCAGCGCGGCGAGTCGAAAGCGATCGTGGGTTAGTCCATGCAGTTCATGCCATAACGATTGGACATCTTCGAGTGCTCCGGACGCGCTCACCGGATCGCGTCTTGCACTTTGTCCGGGATTTTCATCCTTTAAGGGATTTGGGTTCATGATATTTGCCGATCTAACGGCCGCTCAACAGAAATCTGCCCGCTACTGCGATACCCACGGATTGTAGCGGATATAATTGCGGCAATACTTAAGCAATTGCTGCTCGGCATTTTTCAATTGTTTGCCTTTTTCGCCAAGCGTTTCCGCTGCCTGATTGGTCGCACTGGCGATGTTATCGAAAGCTTCGTGTGCGGAATTAGATATTTTGTCTATAGTTTCCATGGTAGTTTTCTCATTTGTTTGAGCTGGATGCCGTTACGGATTACGGTCTGGACTTCGCGAAGCTCTGTTAATATCTTCCGGGGAGTTCACGAAGCCGCCGGCTGCCAAAGGTAAAGCGTATCCCCAATTTTTGCTCCCGAAATTGGACTTGACAATTTCACATTTCGTAAAAATAGCGACACTCATCGCGATTGGGCTTTTCTGGCCTTTACCGGCTTGGTTTCGCCTCTGTCAGTCTGCAATTCGTGTTTGCGTTGGGTCAACGCTTCACCAAGAGCGGCTGTGTCCACCTTGGCTTTCTTTACCTTGGGAAACATCTCGCCCTCCTCTTCCTTTATATGATGATTGATGCTTTCGCCGAGCACGGTAACCGTGGCGTCGTAGTGGTCGTGTGCCGGCGTCATGGCCTCTAGTTGCGCAATAAGGCTCTTGGCTGTGGCATGTTCCACGTCAGCTTCGTCCATCAAATCGTCGTCCTTGATGGCGACGCGAACCGCCGGGTAAAAGATTTCTTCCTCGGCCTGGGCATGGACGGTCAGCTCCATGCATATTTGCCGGACCACTTCTGCTTTCGCTTCCTCGTTGCCCTCGCCCTTGGCGAGCTTGGCAAAATCCGCAAACAGTTTTTTTACCTTCTTGTGATCTTTAGTAAGTAACGTGATTGCGTCCTCTCCGTTCTGCATGGCGGGTTTAGGTGTGGTTTTCGTCATAACTTTGTCCTCAAAATTTTAAAGGTCAGCCTTGGGTGGCTGCGGAATGTCGCGAGCTACGGCCACTGTTCACCACGGACCGGACTCAGAGGCCATGCCACCGAGCGACCGCTTGTCTCGCGTGCAAACAGAATAGGCTCGCCAGCCTGCCAAGTCGGTACGTTATCGAACATAAAATACACTTTTTTGCGGGTTCGGATGCGATAGAAAATAATTTTTAAAAATGCGAGTGTCCAGGCAGATAAAATAGTTTATCTCCAATGTGTGAAAGCGCACGGACTTAAGAAAGCTTTTCCCTTAAACTTTTTATCAACTTGCATCCTTTTGTCTTTTGACAGCATGTTCGAATGTAAGCCAAAGTCAGAAAATTAACAATTATTTACGAATATTTAGCGGAGATGCGTCATGAATTTAGGTAGATATTTTATAGGCTGGCTGTTGGGTGTGCCGGTGATTGTTCTGGTTATTATTTATCTGATTTTCAATCATTAATCGCTCAGAACTTTGAGTAATGCCTGCACCGGAAGCCATTTAAAAGGCTTAATGGAATGTTAGGTTTTAGTAAATTTATTTTAAATCATCAGATTTTAAAATTATCTGATCCTCTCTTTTTTAAAAGGAAACCATTATGGAAACATCAGACAAAACCAAAAATGTCGAAGAAACCGTTGACCGACTTAGATCTGGAGCTCACGAAACCGTGGATAAAGTAGCCGATGCCACCAGGCAGGCGGCAGAAACGCTGGGTCAAAAAAGCGAGCACTTGAAAAATGTGGAGCAGCAATTTGTAGAAGATTGCCGGGGTTACATCCATGACAATCCGCTGGCTTCATTAGGCATAGCAGTGGGAGCCGGCTTTCTGTTAAGCCGTCTGATGAGCGGTCGCTAGATCATCAGCCTGGTTAAAAAGAAACACTTATTATTTAGGAGATTACTAATGTCTACACGATTACTGTTAGTTACGTTCACCTTAACGGGCGGCTTACTAATGATGAGCGGTCCTGTTCGAGCCGAGCGGGATACCGCCATCTATTTGGCGGCCGAATCGGCCTTGGAGAATACCGGGCGCAATATTCGCGACAAGAATGACGCTACTTTGACCCCGGAAGATCAAAAAGAAACCGAAGGGGATATCAAGATCACCGCTGCCATACGTAAAGCCGCGGTTAAAGATGAATCGCTATCAGTTAATGCCCGGAATGTAAAAATTATCACCCGTAACGGGATGGTGACTTTGCGGGGACCTGTTGAAAGTGAAGCTGAAAACATGAAACTGCAAGACATCGCCAGAAAAACGCCTGGGGTAATGCAGGTAAATAATCAACTTGAAATTAAAGCGCCGTAAAGGCCTAGGAGAATCACATGACTAAAGCAGTTTTTTGTATCGCCCAAAATACCGATCAGGCAGAGATCATTGTTAACGACCTGACTACGGCCGGTTTTTCATACAATGATATATCGGTGCTGTTTCCAGACAAATCCACTACCAAGGATTTTGCTCATGAAAAGCACACCAAAGCGCCGGAAGGGGTTGCTATTGGCGGGACAGTGGGTTTAGGCACGGGGGCTGTGCTTGGCTTGTTAGCGGGGATTGGCAGTCTGGCTATTCCAGGCGTCGGTCCGCTTATCGCCGCCGGACCCATTATGGGAGCCTTGAGCGGTGCGGCAGTGGGCGCCGCCACTGGCAGTTTGACTGGCGCCTTAATCGGTCTGGGTATTCCGGAGTATGAAGCCAAACGCTATGAAGGAAAAGTCAAGGGCGGCAGTGCCTTGATTTCCGTACATGCGGCAAGCAGTGAAGCGATTGACAAGGCAAAAAAAATATTCGAGCGGAATCATGCCGAGGATATTTCATCCACTGAAGAAAAGTCAGTTTAAGCTGATGCTATTACACCTGATTCTTAAGAAATAATCACATAATAGGAGTTTTACTATGGATAATATTGAAACACTCAACAAATTGCTGAAAAATGAGTTATCAGCAACGGAAACTTATCAACAGGCTTTGGATAAACTCGGGGAAGACGCCGAACTGGGCGAATCTGAGTATTTGGTGCCAATTTATGAGAGTCATTATGAAAATCATGAAGATGCGGTTTCCAGTTTACAAGCGCTCATCAGTCGACTGGGAGGAACTCCCTGCGAGGATACAGGAGCTTGGGGAACTTGGGCGAAAATAGTTCAGGGAGGCGCCAATATGCTGGGTAAAACAGCTGCACTAAAGGCCTTACAGACAGGAGAAAAAAGTGGCGCAGAGGATTATGAAGAAGCATTGCAGGATGCTGATCTGTCTTCAGATGTTCGCTCTGTAATTGAAACAAAACTGCTGCCTGCTCAGCAAACCCATATACGCACTTTGGATCGACTTTTGGAAGGGGCAGTTGATTAGATATTAGAGATCAAGCACTTTATCGACCGATAATGTTCAGATCGTCGGTTGCTCTTGAGTACCGAATTTTCAGGTGTGACGAGTATAACTAAATCAATTTTGAGCACTATATGCCAGTCCCTTCAAGCAATATTCAAAATTCTCTCCTCGCTGCGATGCCTGTGGATGTATTCGAGCGTATCTCGCCTTTTTTAGAACTGATGCCCATGCCCCTCGGGAAAGTTCTCTATGAAGCCGGAGTCAGGTTGCACTACATCTATTTTCCTACTACAGCCATTATATCCGTGCATCGACTTCTGGAAAACGGCTCATCCATAGAAATTATCGGTGTGGGTAATGAGGGGTTGCTGGATATTTCGCTGTTAATGGGGTGCGACAGCCTTCCTAACACCGCAGTTGTTCATACGGCAGGACATGGTTATCGACTTAAAGCGAAGATCTTGCTGGATGAATTTAATGCCTCTCGACCATTAATGAATTTGATCTTCCGTTACACACAGGCGCATATTAACCATATCTCTCAAAATGTGGTCTGCAATCGATATCATACCGTGGAGCAGCAACTATGCCGCTGGTTATTGATTACGCTTGATCGATTGCCGTCAAATGAATTAACCATTACCCAGGAATTGATAGCCAGTATGCTCGGCGTGCGTCGTGAAGGTATTACAGAAGCCGCTGGAAAATTGCAGCGGGCCGGTATTATCAGTTATCGCAGGGGTCATATTTCCGTCCTTGACAGGTCTCGCTTAAAATGCCGCGTCTGTGAGTGCTATGATGTAGTGAAAACTGAACAAGAATGCTTGTCCTCTAATGTTCGACAAGCGTAAAGATATTATCAAACAGCATGTCTGCATTTTGTCCGGGCATGAACTAACGGTATTTTATGTAAAACCCTGATAGCTAAATAGAGATCAATTTTTGAAAACTCTTTATAAAAAAATTTCCTGGTATGGCGATATTAGCCTATTGATTGTATTGGCAATAGGCGTGCTGCTGGCATTTATGACTTTTGAATACAGTGAAGAGGCAACCGCGCTGCGCAAACGCAGCTTAATTTTAATAGAAAAGGCATATACCCTGATGTCCGGATTGGAAAAAACAGAAATTGTGCACTATGAATTTTTGCTGACAGGTGATCCAGGTTATCTTGAAACCAATAAGAAGATACAGAGTACTATTAATTATCTTATGAACGACTTGTATTTGGCTGCAGACAATCCGGCACAGATATCTCACCTTAGGAAGGTAATACTGTTAGTAAAAAACTATTTTGCCTGGCAGGAAAAAGCTATTAAAGTGTTTAACAACCAGAGTTCCACGAATGCACTAGACGTTTTTAAAAAAAATAAAGTCAAAGAACTGCTGGATTCTATTGGTGACGAGATGAACCGGTTTATTAAAATAGAGAAAGGGGTGCTGGAACAGAGCGATGCTCGTTTTCAAACAAGCATGCACCGTTTATTTATAACCCTCGTTTTCATCAGTGGGCTGGCGCTGCTGATAGCGGTTGCAATCGGCTACCTGATGTATCGCGGATCACACCGGCGACTTGAGACTTTAGCCTATAAGGAAGCTCAGAGGCATCTTGAGATACAGAGAGAAGCGAATAGGCAGCTGGAGCAAAGCAATGCTGCCTTGCAGGCCCAGGAGGAGAATCTGGCGGTAACACTTCACTCCATTGGCGATGCAGTATTGACCACGGATGCCGAAGGTCGGGTGAACAATCTCAACCCTCCCGCAGAACTTTATACCGGCTGGTCTCTACAGGAGGCGAAAGGCCGCCCGATAGCTGAAGTATTTAATATTATCAATCAGGAGACTCGGCAAACCGCTATCATTCCGGTAATGGAAACCTTAAGGCAAGGCATTGAAAAAAAACTGTCCAATCATACTGTATTGATTGCACGGGGCGGCAAGGAATATGTTATCGCTGAAAGTTGCGCTCCTATTCATGGCCACGCCGGTGAGGTGACCGGGGCGGTGCTGGTATTTCGCGATATGACGGATGAATATGCCGCCCAACAGGCATTGAATAATAGCGCCGAGCGCATCCGGACTCTCCTTAATACGATCGTAGACGGAATTCTTACTGTCGATGATCGTGATGGCAAGATTGAAACTGTAAATCCCGCTGTTGAACGTATTTTTGGCTATTCTGCTGCTGAGATTATCGGGCAAAATTTGAACCTGTTAATACCCGGGCTAAAAAAAAATTCGGTCAATATTATACTCAAATATTACAGTAAAACTGATGAGGAACAGACTACCGAGACCGGTCGCGAAATTATGGGAAAGTGTAAAGACGGAAGTTTCTTTCCCTTAAACATGGCGGTAAGTGAAATGCGCTTGGGTAAGCTGTGTTATTTCACTTGCATATTGCGCGACATTACTGCGTCCAAGCGTACAGAGTTTGAACAGAAAATGCTTGAACAGCGCTTATCCGACCAGCAGTTACACACCCGAGCCCTGATTGAATCCAGCGTAGATGCACTGACCACCATCGATCCACTGGGCATTATTACCGATGTCAACCAGGAGATGGAACTACTCACCGCTTGCTCTCGTGACGAGCTAATCGGTACCCATTTCAAAGACTATTTCACTGATTCTAACCTCGCCGATACTGCGATTAAGCGAGTGCTGAACGAGAAAAAACTTTCTGACTACGAACTGACTGCGCGCGCCAGAAATGGTGGAGAAAAAGTTGTGTCCTATAATGCGTCTACCTTTTATGACCGGGACGGAAAGCTACTGGGCATATTTGCCGCCGCGCGTGAAGTGACTGAGCGAAAACGTTTTGAACAAAAGTTGTATGAAAAAAATATCGAGCTGGAGGCTGCCAAAACTGCAGCGGAAAAAGCTAATCTGGCGAAATCGGATTTCCTTTCACGAATGAGCCATGAACTTCGTACTCCCTTGAATGCAATTCTCGGTTTTGCCCAGTTACTGGAGCAAGGTCCACCGCCGCCGACAGAGACTCAGCTTCTCAAGCTTAAAGAGATTCTTAAGGCCGGCTGGTATCTGCTTGAACTGATTAATGAAATTCTCGAATTATCGGTGATTGAGTCGGGAAAAATGTGGCTGTCACAGGAACGGTTGTTAATAATTGAAGTCATGCATGAATGTCAGGCATTGATCGAAACGGAGGCGCAAAATCGGGGCATCCAGTTATTTTACGAAGTGGACGGTTCTTTATTCGCCATTGCAGATCGAACCCGCCTGAAACAGGTTCTGATTAATCTTCTTTCCAACGCGATAAAATACAATCGGGAGCAAGGCAAAGTAGAAGTGAAGTGCAGCGTTATTTCGCCGGAACGCATCCGCATCAGTATTAAAGACACGGGCGAGGGTTTACCGTCTGAAAGGTTGGGGCAACTTTTTCAACCGTTTAATCGTCTGGGACAAGAAACCGGCACCAAGGAAGGTACCGGCATCGGACTGGTTGTGACCAAGCAGCTTATCGAACTGATGGGAGGCTCGATCGGAGCAGAAAGTACTGTTGGAGTGGGAAGCGAATTCTGGATTGAATTGATCAGGGATGTTTCCCCGCAATCTGCATATGAAAAAAACGACAACATTGCTGTTGCGCCCTCGTTCAAGGATGCATCTTTATGCACACTGCTCCTTGTAGAGGATAATCCTGCTAATTTATTGTTAGTCGAGATTCTTATTTCAGAACGTCCCAATATACGTTTGTTACAGGCAAAAAATGGCGCGCTCGCCCTAGAGCTTGCCCGGGCTCATCATCCCGATCTGATACTGATGGACATCAATCTACCTGGAATAAGCGGTTTAGAGACTTTAAAGATTTTGCGGGAAGATCCAGTCACAGCGCATATTCCCGTTGCCGCCATCAGTGCAAATGCCAGGTTCCGCGATATCGATAAAGGTATGAAAGCGGGGTTTTTTAGATATCTTACCAAACCCATCAAACTTGAAGAACTTATGAATACGTTAGATGAAGCCCTGAAATTTGCGGATGCAGGCTCGGTTAATTCAAAAAAGGGAGAAAATATATGAAAATTAATAAATCAGACATTCTTAACGCCAGCATACTGATCGTTGATGATCAGATATCCAATATTTTTTTGTTGAAAGAAATGCTGCAGCAGGCGGGCTATATGCGTATTGAATCGACAACCGACCCCACTGAAGTTAGCCGGCTTCATCGCCGTAACCGCTACGATTTGATCCTGCTGGATCTGCTTATGCCGGATATGGATGGTTTCCAGGTGATGGAAGACCTTAAAGAATTTGAGTCGGATAGTTATCTTCCTGTTCTTGTAATCACCGCCCAACCCAGCCAAAAATTGCGCGCTTTAAAATCCGGAGCTAAAGATTTTGTCAGCAAACCGTTTGATCTGCTCGAAGTTCAGACGCGTATCTATAATATGCTCGAAGTGCGCTTACTGTATAAAAAACTGGAGAATTACAGCAAAGAGCTGGAACAGGCTGTTCTGGAACGAACCGCTGAATTACGGGAAAGTGAGGCACGCGCCCAGCGTCTGGCAGAATTGTCGTCCGACTGGTATTGGGAACAGGATGAAAATGGACTTTTTACTAAAATTTATGGCCCGGTTCTGGAAATGCTGGGTATTGAAGCTGATGACTTGCTTGGCGAAACATTAGCCGATAAACCAAGCTGGAATATAGCCGAACGGGAAGCACTGGAAGCGAATCTGGCAGCCAGAAAGCCCTTTCTGGATTTTGTTTATTCTCGAACCAAACCGGATGGCTCACATCAATACTTGATGGTTAGCGGGGAACCGATGTTTGATTCTGCCGGGCGCTTCATCGGTTATCGAGGAATCGGCAAGGATGTCACAGAATCGATGCATTCTGAAACGCTACGGAAAACATAAAGTGAATTTCAAAAATGGGTTTGAAAAATTACCACAATTCTAACAATTAATCAGGGTGTGCTAATGAAATCAATATGGACAGGTGCAATAGGTTTCGGTTTGGTGAATATCCCGGTAAAGCTTTACAGCGCCGTTGAAACAAGCAATCTTGACCTGGATATGCTGGATAAAAAAGATCATGCCAACATACGTTTCAGGCGCGTGAATGAATGCAGCGGCAAGGAAGTAAGCTGGGAAAATATTGTTAAAGGCTATAAATTGAATGATGAGTATGTGATTCTTACCGATGAGGATTTTGAAACAGCCAGCGTAGAAAAGTCTAAAGTCATTGCTATTTCCGATTTCGTCAAAGAAGATGAAATTGACAGTATTTATTTTGAGACGCCATATTATGTGGAACCTGAAAAATCAGGAGAGAGGGCCTATGTCTTGTTGCAGGAAGCTTTGCTGAAAACAGCAAAAGTCGGTATTGCCACGTTCGTAATGCGCAGCCGTGAAAATCTGGCAATTTTAAGAGCTACCGATGAGGTCATTATTTTAAACAAAATACGCTTTGCCGAGGAAATAAGGGATGCCTCTGAACTCGCTTTACCTCCCAAAACCGGCATAAAAAAAGGCGAGCTGGAAATGGCCGTTTCATTGATTAACCAGCTTACCGGGGAATTTGATATTACTGCCTATAAAGATACCTATACCGATGCTTTATTGAAGCTGATAAAAGCCAAAGCCAAAGGTGTAAAAACCAAAACACCGCATTTGAAAGTAGTACAGTCAAAATCTACTGATCTCATCGCGCAATTAAAAGCCAGCCTGAGCAATCGTAAGAAGGTTTCCTGATGCCGCTCACTGAATACAGGCAGAAAAGGAATTTTAAAGACTCGCCTGAACCGGAAGGAAAAGCGGCAAATGATTCCGGTAAATTGATATTTGTAGTGCAGCGACATAAAGCTTCGCGTCTGCATTATGATTTCAGATTGGAAATGGAAGGCGTTTTAAAAAGCTGGGCCATACCCAAAGGCCCTTCGCTAAATCCTGCTGATAAAAGACTGGCTATGAGGGTGGAAGATCATCCCTTTGATTATAAGGATTTTCAAGGCGTCATCCCGGCAGGAAACTATGGTGCCGGCATAGTTGAAATATGGGATCAAGGCTATTACACCGATATTGAAAATTCAGGCAAGGATGCGGAAAAAAAATTATTAAAGGCAGTAAAAGCCGGGCATTTAAAAATTATTTTACACGGTAAAAAGCTGAAAGGTGAATTTACCCTGGTCAAACTAAAAGCTAAAGAAGATAAAGCCTGGTTGCTGATTAAGCATAAAGATAACTATGCGGTGCAGGAGGATTATGACAGCGAAACCGATACGCCAAAAAATTCTCCTATCAATCAATGGTTAAGTGAAAACACTAAAAAAAAAATCCTGAAAAAACTTAACCGAGTCCCCGCCGGAAAACTCCAGACTTATATACCGGCCATGCTGGTTAAAGAAACTGAACAGCCTTTTGATGACAAGGACTGGATATTTGAAATTAAATGGGACGGATACCGGGCAATTGCTGAATTAAATAATGCGGATGTAAAGCTTTATTCACGAAATGGAAATTTATTCAATACCGCTTATCCTGAAGTGACGGACGCCCTGGCTAAACTGGATCTCGAAGCGGTAATTGATGGAGAAATAGTGGTCATGGATGAAGAGGGCAATCCTGATTTTCAGTTATTGCAGCATTATGGCGAAGACAGATCACACCCAATTTATTACTATGTATTTGATATTTTGGAAATAAATAACAAATCTGTTAAGCAGCTTCCGCTTCTTGAAAGGAAGAAAAAATTACGCACTCTTCTGAAAGACAATGACATCATTAAATACTCCGACCATATTGAAGAAAAAGGCAAGGACATGTTTGTTTTTATGGAGGAAAAAAATATGGAAGGCATTATGGCCAAAAAGGCCGATAGCAAATATTTACCCGGCCGACGCACTGCCAACTGGTTAAAAATAAAGTACCATAAAACCCTCGACGCCATAATATGCGGGTTTACTGAGCCTGCCGGAGAAAGAAAATACTTTGGCGCCCTGGTGCTGGGTTTAAAGCACGGAGATACCCTTGAATATATCGGGCATACAGGCTCGGGATTCAATGCTTCATTATTAAAAGAAATTCATGAGCACCTAAAGCCGTTGATTACTTCTCAATCGCCCTTTGATGAAATAGTCAAAACCAATACGCCGGCCACCTGGGTAAAACCCGCCATTGTATGCGAAGTCAAATTTTCCGGGAAAACCAGGGATGGTAAATTACGACACCCCATTTTTGTAAGAATACGAGATGACAAATCCATCGAGGATACTACTATGGCAAGCACCAAAACTGTTACCAAAAAACAGGCTGAAATAGAAAGTACAGCGGAAGTAAAAAAGGACCCTCTTATTTCTTTTGGACGCCTGAAAGTTCCGGTAACTCACTGGGACAAACTATTCTGGCCTGAGGAAAAAATCACTAAAGGCGATGTGGTTAATTACTACCTGGGCATCGCAGACTACATTTTGCCGTATTTAAAAAATCGTCCCCAGTCTTTAAAAAGAAATCCGGGGGGCATTACCGACAAAGGTTTTTTCCATAAAGATGCCGGCGAGAATGTGCCTTCATTTGTCCAGACCATTCCTCTTTATTCAGAATCTTCTGATAAAGAAATTGAATATATTGTCTGCAATAACAAGGCAACCCTGACTTATCTTAACAACCTGGGTTGCATAGAGATCAATCCCTGGCACTCAACCATTCAGGCTCTGGAGTATCCCGACTATTTAATAATTGATATTGATCCTTCTGATAAAAATACCTTTGAACAGGTTATTGAAGTGGCCAATGTGGTTCACGAAATACTGGATAAGGCAGGGGCCGCCAATTTCTGTAAAACCTCTGGGGCTACCGGTTTGCATGTCTATATCCCTACCAAAAAAAAATACACTTATGATCAATTGAAAGACTTTGCTGAATTGATTTGTGTCATGACTAATGAACAACTGCCTGAAACGACCAGTACAGAAAGAAGTATCAGCAAGCGAGGCAATAGAATCTATCTGGATCACTTGCAAAACCGCAAGGGACAAACCATTGCCGCCGCATACAGCCTAAGGCCGTATCCCGGAGCCACAGCGTCCGCACCGTTAAAATGGGAAGAAGTAAAATCGGGATTAACCCCGGCCCAATTTAATATTTATACGTTACCCGCAAGAGTGCAAAAGACCGGCGATTTATTTAAAGGAGTTCTGGGTAAAGGCATAAATATGGAAACGTGTTTGAAAAAAATGGCTAGCTTTTAATGTGCAGTCTATCTAAAGTCCAATGATTTTATTTTAGGGTTAGCTTTTAAATTTAATAAGCTACAGGGATATTGTTTAATTATTGTTAATGGCCACCTAAAATGAGTTTTTTCAGACTTTCTTTTTTAATAATTAATCCCAATTTTACATTAATTATGCGGGCATTGTATTTTCAGCGGCGCGTTGCGGTGTAAAGTCCCGGATCAGTTCGATCCAGAATTCGCAGCCCACCCCCACGGTGGATTCTACACCGATGGCGCCTCCCATCAGTTCGACCAGTTGCTTGGTTACCACCAGGCCGATGCCTGTTCCTTCCTGGGCGCCGGTCTCTTGTCCGAGACGATTGAACGGCTGGAAAAGCTGAGCCAGCTTTTCCGGAGGCAATCCCGCGCCGTGGTCTTTAATGCTGATGCGTATGCGTTTCGGGGTGCTTACGGTGCATTTCACCTCGACCGTTTCATGCTCGCAGTTGTATTTGATCGCATTGGAAAGCAGGTTGATCAGAGCCTGCTTCACCCGGGTTCGATCGGCATAGACAACCCAGGTGTTGTCGATGGGGAGAAAGGTCAGTTTGATGTCACGTTGTTGCGCCTGGGATTCGATCATGGCCTGGCATTCGTTCAGCACTTCGGTTAGCAATATCGGTTCTTGAGACAGTGATAGCTTGCCCGACTCGATTACCGCAAGATCGAGGATTTGATTAATGAGTTCCAGCAGATACCATCCCGCTTTGATGATCTGCTGTAGCCTTTCGTTCTGGGCGGCCGTTGGCGGAGGTGAACCGGCTTCCAGCAGCTGGGCGAAACCGAGGATGGCATTGAGCGGAGAGCGCAGCTCATGGCTCATTCTGGAGAGAAACTGCGATTTTGCGAGGTTGGCTTCTTCTGCCATAGACTTTGCGCTCTCAAGTTCGGTGTACTTATCTCGAAGCATCTGATCCAGGCATTTCCGTTCGGTTATGTCGCGGATAACGGTGAGCAGACCGGGATGCGTGCCTTTTCCTGAGTTCAGGCGGGTCATCGAAGACTCAACCTGGATGGCCTCGCCGTTACGCTTGATGTGGACGTATTCCCCATGCCACTCGCCGCACGCATGCAGTGTGGTCATCGCCGACACCTCGTCTCCCGGGTTGGGCCAGCGGGATTCATAAATCTCGCTCAAACCGTTGCCGAGCACTTCAGAGGCGATGACGCCGTATTGCCTTTCCGCGGCGGCATTGAGGTAAGTCACGCATTCATTGTCGTCCACGACGATGACAGCGTCGCTGATTTGAGAAAGTATTTCGCCGCGGAACCGGTTCGATTCAGCGTCCAGCCCTTGAAGGGTAAAAATCCTTGGTCCGGCGGATGTTTTCACTACCAGCGCATCGACCTCGCCGCTATGGATCGCGCGCAGGGTTTCCTCCGCCTCATTTAGTTGCATGCGCAGCTCGGCGTTTTCGGCGAGAAGGGTTTTTTCAACGGGAGATTGAGTAGGCATGACGGATCGGCAGGTTTAAGCGGGGGAAGCTCTGTCATCCACCTTGCGTAGATCCAACCCGAGGAGGATGCGCTCGGTTTGGGACATGTCGCCGATAAAGCGGCGCAGGGGCAGCGGCAGTTTTCTGATCAAGGTCGGCGCAGCGATGATCTGCTCGCCTTCAGCCAGCGTCGGGTGCTGGGAGATGTCGATGACTTCCAGGTCGTAGCGCCCATGAAGATGCTCCTCGCAAATTTTGCGGATGTTCACAATCGCCCGCGTGGAGTTCGGCGTGGAGCCGGTGATATAAAGCCGCAGAAGGTAGTGGGCATTGGTCTGTGCGGCGGCAGCTTCCATCGCCTCTAGCTCGGTCATGGGGGTAGTGTTCATTTTCATAAAAGGTCAGTCATCATCGGCTGCACGTCGAGGCCGACGAGCACCCGCTCTTCGTTGGAAAGGTCACCGATAATTTTTTTGATGGGCTCCGGCAGTCGGCGCACGAGCGTCGGTACGGCGAGGATCTGGTCAGCTGCAGCGAGCTGGGGGTTTTTCAAAAGATCGATGATCTCGATGCGATACTGCCCGGCGAGGTGCGTCTCGCAGAGACGCTTGAGATTGGCGAAGGCGGCAAGCGATTTCGGGGTCTGGCCGACGACGTAGAGACGCAGTTCGTAGATAACTGCTTCCGGGGAGTACGTTGGTGATGTGGTATTATTATTCATTTTTTTCCTTTTGTCCGGCTCTTGCCGGTTTTGACGCCGCCGCGAAGTTGCTCCATGGCGTCGCTGTCTTGTCGCGTGGTCCTTTCCTGCAAAGTCTCCTGTGCGATGGCGAAATCCACTTCCGCCGTTTCTGATTCCGCCTCGGCTTGCAGCACGGCGATCTGGGCCTCGATGGCTTTTAGTTTGCTGGCATGTTGCCGCAGCTTGCGTTCGTGCTCTTGCCGGCGCAGCTCCGCTGCGGCGAGCTCATGTGTTTCCTGCGCACAGCGCGCGGTGCCGGTGAGCACTCGGTCAGCGCCGAGATAGACATCCACCAGGTCGATGCCCGCATCGCTCAGGATCAACTCGCGTACCTGATTCGAGTGCGCCATGCCGCGCGATTTCAGCACGTTGATCGTGCGGTTGCGTTCGCCGTTGAACTCCACATTGCGCAGCAGCAGCCAGGTATCCATGAGCGACGACACGCCCATCTGCGAATCCTCCGGTGTCACGCTGCCCGCAGTGAGGCTGGTGAACAGCGCGGTGATCTGCTGCTGCTTGAGAAAATCGATGAGCCGCATGAGCGTCGGCTTCACGTCGGCCTTGTTGCGGTCGAGTGTGAGATTGCTGATCGGGTCGATGGCGACCACGGTTGGGCGGAAGGCGCGAACCGTGTCGTGCACCATCACCAGATGCTGCTCCAGTCCGTGCTGAGTCGGACGCGATGAGTGAATCTGAAGCAGTCCCTTTTTCACCCACAGCTCGAGGTCGATGCCCACCGAACGCATGTTGCGCAGGATTTGTGCGGACGATTCCTCGTAGGCGAAAAACAGCGCGCG
>JAQTMV010000061.1 GCA_028714175.1 Methylococcales bacterium | reverse complement strand
TGTGGCGCGTCGAGGCAGTACTCCGCTGGTGGTTGCTGAAGACGCTCGCGTGCTTGGGGTCATCGAACTCAAGGATATCGTCAAAGGCGGTATCAAGGAACGTTTTGCCGAATTGCGCCAGATGGGCATCAAGACCATCATGATTACCGGCGATAATCGTTTGACTGCCGCCGCGATTGCTGCCGAGGCCGGTGTCGATGATTTTCTGGCCGAAGCGACGCCGGAGGAGAAGCTGAAGTTAATCAGGCAATACCAGGCTGAGGGGCGTTTGGTCGCGATGACCGGTGACGGCACTAACGATGCACCGGCTCTGGCGCAAGCCGATGTCGCGGTAGCCATGAACTCTGGCACCCAGGCTGCCAAGGAGGCCGGCAATATGGTTGATCTCGACTCGAACCCTACCAAATTAATCGAGATTGTCGAGACTGGTAAACAGATGCTGATGACGCGCGGCGCCTTGACTACGTTCAGTATCGCCAATGACGTTGCGAAATATTTCGCGATTATTCCGGCCGCGTTCGCAACCACTTATCCGGTGCTCGACGTCTTGAATGTGATGAAGCTGGCAACGCCGGCGAGCGCAATTCTGTCAGCAGTGATCTTCAATGCGCTGATCATCGTTGCGTTGATTCCGCTGGCATTAAAAGGTATCAAGTACAAGCCGGTCGGTGCTGCCAAGCTGCTGCAAAATAATTTACTGATTTATGGCGTAGGCGGGTTGATTGTTCCATTTATCGGCATCAAGGCGATTGACCTGTTTCTGGTCACCCTGGGTCTAGTTTAAAGGAGTTGGTAATGATTAAGCATTTGAAACCGGCGGTTATTTTATTTGTACTATTAAGTGTATTAACGGGCGTGATTTATCCGGCTGTGGTGACTGGTCTGGCACAGCTACTGTTTCCCTATCAGGCAAATGGTAGTCTGATGACAGACAACGGCGGCAAGCCGACAGGCTCCCGTCTGATCGGACAGCCTTTCAGCAGTCCCGGTCATTTTTGGGGACGGCTTTCCGCTACTGGACCCTTTCCATATAATGCCGGAGCTTCCAGCGGCTCAAACCTGGGGCCGACCAACCCGGCCTTGGTAGATGCTGTTAAAGCCCGTATTGAGGCGTTAACAGCAGCCGATCCTGATAATAAGGCTCCGATTCCGGTTGATCTGATTACGGCATCGGGTAGCGGGCTGGATCCGCATATCAGTCCGGCGGCGGCGGATTATCAAATCAATCGCGTGGCCAAGGCTAGGAACAAGAAACCGGGAAAACTTCGCGCCCTGGTTGATGCTAACACTGAATCCCGTCAGAGGGGCTTTCTGGGAGAGCCGCGGGTCAACGTCCTGATCTTAAATCTGGCGTTGGATCAGTTGAGCCAATGATGTTCGAATATTTCGGTAATTTGGTGGGAGAGACTTTAGTCTCGACCAGCGCGCCTAAAGCCACTCCCACTACGCTAAGCAGAGAGATTTTTAGAGCGAACTTAAACTAAGACGAGAGGCTCAAGTATGGAACAAAGGTCAAAGAGAAAATTATATGTTTTATTGCCATGGGTACTGATTCTTGTTGTTTTGGGGGCAGTCACGCTATATGGCTATTATGGAGAGAGTTACAATCCATTCGAGACGAAGCTTATCAAGGTTGATCTGCTAACAACGATGAGGATTCATCTTCTCGAAGCCATTGAGGCCGAGAAGAACGCCGTACTAGCCATTACCGATGAGGCATCAGAAGATTTTGCTGCCCAAGCTCGCCAGGCTGCCGATGACGTAGAAAGCAGCCGGAAGAAAATCGAGTTAATCATCCATCAGGAGAAACTCCCACGAGAGACTGAGATGATAAATGAATTCAATACATGCTGGTCACACTATAGAAAATTAGATGGGACCATTCTGGATCTTGCAATTCAAAACACCAATCTCAAGGCCCAAAAGATCTCCGCGACGCAATGTGCCCAGGAATTGGAGTATTTTGAAGAGAGCTTGAACCGCCTCATCCACCGAAACACGCACGGCAGCCAGTGTAATAAAGCCGTCATGCTCTCGTATGAAGCACTCACTGCCAGCCTGAAAGTATTTGCTCTCCACAATCCTCATATTGAAGAGGCGGACGATCAAGAAATGGATAAAATCGAGCAAAGCATCAAGTCTTATGACGAATCCGCCAGGAAAGCTCTTGGATCTCTTCGTAGCATTGCCGACCCAAGTGACAATGAAGCTCTGAAGAATGCAGAAACTGCATACGAACGATTCATGAACCTGACGGGTGAGGTCTTGAAGCTTTCCCGGATGAATACGAATATCAAGTCAGCAGATCTATCCCTGGGAAAATTAAGGTTGATTTCTTCGCAATGCCGGGAGATTCTTGCCAACCTCCAGGAGACAGTTCAAGCTCAGGGTAATTATTCACTTCCCCGTTTGAAAAAAAAAAGGAGAATCGAATAATTTCGGCTCAGCAGTTCAAAGCGACCAGATATGGGTAGCCTAATCCGGTCATTATGACACGGCGTGAATACATCCGTGTGGCCTTGGCGGCAGCATCTCTGTGTTGATAGTCCTAAAAACCAATAACTATATTACAACTCGCACTAAGGTATCTTTTTTTCATTAAGGCAGAAACACATGAACGTCATAACTACCCAACCCGAAACAACAACGGTCTACCTTGTGGCCAGCGACTTTGACCAGACGCTGAGCTTTAACGATTCAGGTTATGCGCTTGCAGAGATGCTCGGCATTTCCGATTACGAGGAGAAAGTCGCGGGTCTTTCGCGCTCGAATCTCGTTCCGCAGGGCGCCGAGCTGGCTTACTTGTTGCGGCACGACCCTGCATTCCGCAGTGTCCGCCGCGAGCTACTCATTGAAGCAGGCAAGCGCGTCCGGCTCAAAGACAATGTCGAGTTGTTCGCCGAAATCCTCAGTGAAGGTCTGGGCGGAAACCGCTTCCAGTTCTCCGTTATTTCCGCCGGGCCGAGAGAAGTCGTGTGCTCGGCGCTCGAAGGCATCGTCCCCCCGGAGAACGTGTATGCTACCGAATTCGAGTTCGATCCTGAAACGGGTGAGATTTGCTCGGTCCTCCGTGTGCCCGCTGGCTACGGCAAGGTTGCCGTGCTGCAGGAGCTGGAGCTCAAGCTCCAGATAAGCCCGGATCGAGTCATCTATGTCGGCGATGGCAGCTCGGACCTTTACGTCATGCATGACGTGAATAGCCGCGACGGTCACACCATCGCCGTGTCTGAGACGAAATCCATCGGCCGCATCGCCAATCGGACCGTGCTCAGCGACAATGCGGTCAGCGTGTTGGTGCCAATTCTTGAGGACGTCCTCAAGTGGGATTCGCACCAGATTCGAGAATTATTCACCTCTTATGGTTTGGCACTCCAGGATTGGGACAAAATCCGCACCGACTGGATCACGTTCCACAATGGGTAATTTTGGCGATGCCCACGATGCTATTCATTTGGTACGGAATGAATTTCAGGCACATACCGGAGCTGGCTTGGGAATACAGCTATCCGGTGGTGGTCGGCGGCGTGGCGTTGGGCAGTCTGCTGCTGTATTTGCGCCTGAAAAGGGCCGGCTGGCTATAAGGTGATTTCCGGCGATGAACATACCCGCCTTGCTGGTCTTTTTGTCCATTTTCTGCGTTGTAAAAAATGGTTACATAGCTCGCTATGCGCCCATTTTTACGCCTTGAAAATGAACAAAAATCCTGCCCAATTCGGGTATATTCAATCTTGGATATCGCCTAATTAAAATGCACACACGATGCGCGAGATAATCATCATGAACAACGAACGCCCCGATCCCGATCAGTTGCTTGCTCGAGTCGAGCGGGATAAAGCCAAGGCCAAACGAGGCCGGCTGAAGATATTTTTCGGTGCGGCAGCCGGGGTTGGCAAGACCTATGCCATGCTGCTGGCAGCCAAGGAGAGGCGGTCTGAAAATATTGATATTATCGTAGGTCTGGTGGAAACCCATGGCCGTAAGGAAACTGCCATCCTGTTGGAAGGATTAGAGGTATTGCCGCCCAAGCTGATTGATTATCGCGGGACGACTTTGCGGGAGTTCGACCTGGATGCAGCCCTCAAACGCAAGCCTTCGATCATTCTGGTTGACGAGCTGGCGCACACAAATGCACTGGGTTGCAGGCATCCCAAGCGTTGGCAGGATATCGAAGAGCTCCTCGATGCCGGCATCGATGTGTATACGGCACTCAATGTGCAGCATCTGGAAAGCCTTAATGACGATATTGGCCAGATTTCCGGCATACGGGTTTGGGAAACCGTGCCGGATACGGTCTTCGAGGAGGCAACCGAAGTCGAACTGGTGGATTTGCCGCCCGACGAGCTGCTCAATAGACTCAATGAGGGCAAGGTTTATTTGCCGCAACAGGCTCAGGAAGCGATCAAAAATTTTTTTCGCAAGGGCAATCTGATTGCCTTGCGGGAACTGGCGCTGCGGCAAACCGCCAATCGTGTCGATGCGCAGATGCTGGATTATCGCGAGGATCATTCTATCCACGAAGTCTGGCAGGTCAGTGAGCGCATTCTGGTCTGTATCGGCCCGAATGCATTGGCGGAACGCCTGGTCCGTGCCGGGAAACGACTTGCCAACAGCCTGCGCGCCGAATGGCTCGTAGTGTATGTCGAAACTCCAGAGCTGCAACGCTTGCCGGCTGAAAAACGTGATGGCGTTCTGCGCATTTTGCGTCTTGCGGAACAGTTGGGCGCCGAGACCGTGGCATCGAGTGCACCCGATATGAGCTCCGCCATCATCAAGCTTTCCAGGGAAAGAAATATTACCAAGATCGTTATCGGGAAACCGACCCGCCGGGGATGGAAGCGTTTGCTGCTGGGTTCGGTGGTGGATGTGCTGATTAGCGATGCGCACAACATCAATTTGTATTTGCTGGGCAGCCCCAGACCTGAAAGGGGCGGTAGCGTGGATAAATCAGAGCTATCCCTGTATCGGAAAAGCCCGCTTCCCGGACTCAGCGTGAGACTCTCGACACGAAAAAAAGGCTACTACCTCGGTTATATCTGGGCCGTGGCCGTAACTGTCGCCAGTACCATGCTTGCGTATCTGATGTTCGGCAGATTTGAGCTGGCCAATCTGATTATGGTCTTTTTGCTGGGCGTGGTTTTTATTGCTATGCGTTTCGGTCGCGGCCCATCCATTTTTGCCTCTTTTCTCGGCGTTGCGATAATTGATCTTTTGTTCGTAAAACCTTTTTTTAGTTTTTCAGTAGCCGATACCCAATATCTGGTGACGCTGCTGGCAATGTTAACCGTGGCGATGTTAATTAGTAATCTGATGGCTAATGTGCGCTCCCAGGCCAAAGTAGCCGGACACCGGGAGCGCCGCGCTACAGTTCTTTATGCGATGAGCAAGGATCTGGCGACCAGCCAGAATGAGGATGAAATCGTGCGCACGGCGGTGCGCCATCTTTATACGGAGTTTGGCAGCCGTAATGTTATTTTGTTTCCTGATCTCAATGGCCGAATTGTCTACCCGAAAGATCCAGGTATGCGGGAATCGCTCCATGCCGCCGACCTGAGCGTTGCGCAGTGGGTTTTGGATAATAACGAGATTGCCGGCCAGGGAACCCATACCCTGGCAGGTGCCGAATCCATTTATTTTCCTCTCAGCAATGGAGAATCGGTGGTGGGTGTTTTGGTATTGCTGCCCGTCAACTTGCGCCGGATATTCCTTCCCGAACAACAGAAATTGCTGGATACTTTTCTCCGGCAGATAGCCCAGGCGATTACGAGAGTCAGGCTGGCCGAGCAAGCCAGAAAAACGCACCTGAATATGGAAGCCGAACGTTTGCGGAACTCGCTGCTCAGTTCCATTTCCCATGATTTGCGTACGCCGCTCGCGACCATCGTAGGGTCAGCCAGCACTTTAGTGGAGGAAGACGGCACGCTCGAGGCAGAAGACAAACTTGAACTGAGCCGCGCCATTTACAATGAAGCGCAACGGATGTCTAGTCTGGTCAATAATATCCTGGATATGGCCCGGCTTGATGCCGGCGCCATTGAGCTGAACAAACAGTGGTATCCGCTTGAGGAAATTATCGGAGCCGTGTTGACGCGCTTGCAAAAACGTCTGGCAGATCGTCCGGTAACCGTTAAACTACCGCCCGGTATCCCGATGATTTATGTCGATGCCGTTATGATCGAACAGGTTTTGGTCAATCTACTGGAAAATGCCCTGCGCTATACACCGGAGGGAAGTCCCGTGGAGATCATGGCAGAAGCATCTTCTTTTGCCGTGGAAATCTCGATAGCCGATCAGGGCCCGGGCATTCCCAAGGGCTTCGAAAACAAGCTGTTTGAAAAATTTTATCGAGTTCAGCGCGAGGCGGCGCAAAGCGGGGTAGGACTGGGTTTGGCGATTTGCCGGGCCATCATTGAAGCGCATGGCGGGAGCATTCAGGCACAAAACCGGCCAGCAGGAGGAGCTGTATTTTCGTTCATTATTCCCCTGGATCATACGCCGCCGTTGATGGGGCCGGAAGAATGAGTTGTACATCGATGTTACTCCCTCTCCTGCTGGAGAGGCCTGCCCTGAGCAGTGTCGAAGGGGTTGGGGAGAGGGGAATACTTATGCTTCAAAAAGGGAGGTAAGTAGCTAGCCATGACTCAAGCGAGCCCAGTTATTGTTGTAATAGAGGATGATCCTGCAATACGCCTGTTTTTACGAACAGGCCTCGGCGTTCATGGCTTCAAGGTGTTCGAAGCGGACAGTGGCCGGCAAGGCATTATTGAAGCAGGCGTACGCAAACCTGACCTCATTATCCTTGATCTGGGATTGCCCGACATGGATGGAGTTGACGTTATTAAAACCGTACGGCAATGGTCGGTCATGCCTATTATTATTTTGTCCGCTCGCAGCACCGAGCAGAATAAGATTGACGCGCTGGATGCAGGTGCCGACGATTACCTGACCAAGCCGTTTGGTTTAGGTGAATTGCTTGCCCGGATCCGCGTAGAAATGCGTCATTCGGTAAGCAGTCCGGCGCAGGATCAAAGCGGTGTTTTTAATACTGGAGCGCTGAAAGTCGATTTACTGAAGCGACAGGTCATAGTTGACGATAGGGAAGTTCATCTTACGCCGATTCAGTACCGACTATTGTCCGTGCTGATTAAAAATGCCGGCAAGGTATTGACGCATCAATACCTGCTCAAGGAAGTCTGGGGACCGTCCTATAAGGATAATTCGCATTATCTGCGGATTTACATGAGCCAGATCAGGCAAAAGCTGGAAACCGACCCGACCCAGCCGCAGTATTTATTGACGGAATCCGGTGTAGGCTACCGACTTAAAGTCTAACACTTGGTGTTTTCAAAATCGGATACCAATGACGCCTGACGCTTACAGACAGGAATCGACCCGTTTCTGCCGTTCACGTCTCTGTAATACGTGAATCTGTGGTTGAGGTAGCCAAAAAGCTTTCGAAGGAATTTGCAAAAAAAAGGTGGCTGAAAGCCCAGGGAATATCCAATATCACCCCACGCCAACAACTATCCCTTTTTTATACTCGAAAACACCAAATCCTCCAGAAACCTTAGAATTTCTGCCTCATCTTTATCTTGTCCAAAGTCTGTCAGCGAAGGCAGGTTATTCATAAAAAAATTCTGGAAATGCGCCATTTCAATAATGGTACTCGATAGCGATTTGGGGTACTTGTATTGGGGATTACACTCCAGGATGATTTCACCAATTTTTGCACAAAGGTCTTTATAGGGTTTAAACAAGAGATCCTTGTTATCTTCAGAAACTTTTTTGGTTAAATAGGTTTTAGAGCCTTCTGTAATAATAATCTGATGAAGAAGGCTTTCATCGACGTGACTGGTTGAAAGATCATCCTCTACTGCTGTCGCCAATAATTTAATGACTCTTTTGAGCTTAACGGCGGGGTCTTTTATATTGTTGGTATGAAAAGCAACCTGATATTCAAGCCAGCTCCAATACCAGGCAGTAATATAGATCAGCAACCGGTGCTTGTTTTCAAAATACCGGTAAATACCCGCCTCAGTAGTACCAATCGCTTCTGCCAGTTTTTTAAACGTGAAGGCTTCAAAGCCGTTTTTGTGAATTAACAAAATACTGTGCTGAATGATTTTTTTGCCCAACTCGGATTGCTCCGGATTCCTGAGAAATAATTTTTCATTCATTTTAATTTGTAATTGTATTTCCATAGTTCCCCCCTGATTTGGCTTTTTTTCTCTAACAATTTATCCTAAAAATCGCAGTTGAGGCCTGTGGAAGCCGTTCATGCCGAATTTATTTGTAAAAAAATAACTAAAAGCTTTACAATTTATTTTGATAGTAATACTATCATACATAAATAATCCTACTATCTTTTTAACTATAAATCTACTAGGTAACTGATTATGGGAGTAACCAATATGTTTAAAGAACTAAAAAGCGACTTGCCTGCCAGTATTGTTGTGTTTTTTGTGGCGCTTCCCTTATGCCTTGGCATTGCATTAGCATCCGGCGCACCTTTGTTCGCCGGTATCATAGCCGGCATAGTCGGCGGTATTGTCGTGGGTATTGCCAGCGGTTCGCCCCTGGGTGTTAGCGGTCCTGCTGCCGGCTTAGCCGTGATTGTGTTATCTGCTATTACGACACTCGGCTCCTGGCCTGCCTTTTTATTAACCGTGGTGCTGACGGGTATTATTCAGCTTATTCTGGGCTTTGCCAAAGCCGGTTTTATTGCCTACTTCTTTCCCTCCTCTGTCATTAAAGGCATGCTGACCGGTATCGGGCTGCTGATTATTTTAAAACAAATACCCCACGCACTCGGATACGATAAAGATGTTGAAGGCGACCTTTCGTACTATCAAGTGGACGGAGAGGACACCTTATCATCTATTGCCAGCGCTTTTGATGCCGTTACCGCAGGTGCCATTCTGATTGCAGCCATATCAATAGTCATATTGATCTTATGGGATGTGGTATTAATAAAAAAACACAAACTCTTTCAGCTCATACAGGGTCCGATAGTGGTCGTTTTTGTGGGTATTCTGATGGATTACTTTTACCAAAATGGGCTGTTAAATTTTAGCCTGTCCGAAGGTCATTTAGTAAAACTACCGGTTGTGCATAACATAATGGAGTTTTACAACCAGTTTACCTTCCCCGATTTTTCGGCAATAAGCAATCCTGAAGTTTGGAAAATAGCGGTTGTAATGGCTATTGTGGCCAGTTTGGAAACGCTGTTATGCGTTGAAGCAACCGACAAGCTTGACCCCTACAAACGGGTTACGCCCACTAACCGGGAATTAAAAGCTCAAGGGCTGGGCAATATTGTTTCCGGCCTGATCGGCGGCTTGCCTGTTACCCAGGTAATTGTGCGCAGTTCGGCAAACATTACCTTTGGCGCTAAAACCAAACTTTCGGCAATACTGCATGGCGTATTCTTGCTATTCAGCGCTATTACCATCGGTGGAATGCTGAATATGATTCCCCTGGCCAGCTTGGCGGCTATCTTGATTATGGTAGGCTATAAGCTGGCTAAACCGGCGATCATTAAACAGATGTACCAATTGGGCGGGGAGCAGTTTGTGCCTTTTGCGGCGACTGTTATTGGCATATTGGCAACCGATTTACTGAAAGGCATCACCATCGGCATGGTCTTCGGCATCTTCTACACCTTGCGCCATAGTTACCGCAATGCTTATTCCATGAATGATGTAATCACTAGAGATGATGGACGCGATGTACACCATATTGTATTGGCTGAAGAGGTTTCGTTCTTCAATAAGGCCAGCATCATCCAGGCTTTGGAGGCTATCCCAAGCGATTCAAAAGTGATTATTGACTGCACCAACTCGAAATCAATTGCCTACGATGTGGCTGAGTACATACAGAACTATAGGCGTAGTGCAACCCTGAAAAATATAGCCGTTCATACGATTAAATTTGTTGAGCCGGCTTAATACATAACTCTTCTTGGAAAGCATAAAAAATGAAAACATTAACTAAAGAAATGCAAGCTGCCATTACGCCCGCAATGGCGTTGGGCTTATTAAAAGAGGGTAATAAACGCTTTGTCAATAACCTTAAAATCAACCGTAACCTGTTGCAACAGGCCAATGATACCTCCGACGGGTAACATCCGTTTGCGGTTATTTTAAGTTGCATAGATTCCCGTACCTCGGTTGAACTGATTTTTGACCAGGGCTTGGGCGATGTGTTTAGTGTTCGTATTGCGGGCAATATTATTAATGAAGATATTCTGGGCAGTATGGAGTTTGGCTGCAAAGTGGCGGGTTCAAAAATAATCGTGGTTTTAGGTCATACCAAATGCGGCGCCGTAAAAGGCGCTTGCGACCATGTTGAAATGGGCAACTTGACGGCGCTGTTAAGTAAGATACAGCCTGCGGTTTATGATGAAAAAACGGAAACAGAAAATCGCAATTCAAACAACGGTGAATTTGTAGAAAAAGTGTCCACCATCAATGTGAAAAGAACGGTACATGCCATTATGGAACGCAGCCCCATTTTAAAGGAAATGATTGAAACCGGCGCAATAGGAATTGTTGGCGGCACGCACGACATAACCACAGGTGAAGTCTGTTTTTATGAGGATACTTTAATTATTAATGCTCCTTAGCTCTTCCGTTAAATGTGAAAATCTCCCCTTTGCTAAAACTATAAGGAACCTACCTGTGAACATGTCATCCGACGACAAAGAACTCCGTCGCTCGATTCGCCTGCTGGGCTCCGTGTTGACGCGGGTATTGAAAACCCAGGCCCGGTCTGAAATCGCCGCCACGGTTGAGCAACTGCAACGCCGCTTCGCCGGATTACTTCGCGACGATAGCCTGCCCCGGCGGCTAAATCTTCTGGAAACGGTCGAAGGCCTGGACCCCGAGGCTATTGGCGAGGTAGTACGTGTTTTCAATCGCTATTTCAGCCTGCTCAATATTGCCGAGGAATCCCACTACCTGAGAATACGGCGGCGGCAAGCCGAACGGGGCGGCCACTACTGGCCCGGTTCCTTTCACGATACGCTGCTGGCGCTCAAGGAATCAGGAGTAACGGCGGAAAAACTTCAGGTTCTGCTGGACGAACTGCTGTACCTGCCGGTGATGACCGCCCATCCTACCGAGGCCAAGCGGCGCACCGTCAAGAGCGCGTTGCGCAAGGTATTTCTGACCCAGGAAGCTTTGGGCGATAATCGTGTGAAGGGCTATTATCGCAAGGAGGCGCTAGAGCGGTTGCAATGCCAGATTCAATTGCTGTGGAAGACTGACGAAGTACGCACCCGGAAGCTGGGGGTGGCGGACGAGATCGACGCCGGGCTGTTCTATTTTCCTCTCTCCCTGTTTCAGGCGACGGCTCGGGTTTACCGCAATTTCGAACGCTCACTGAGCGACGTGTACGGTGAAGACACGGCCCGGCAAATCCGTATCCCCAGCTTTTTGCGTTTCGGTTCATGGATCGGGGGCGACCGCGACGGCAATCCCAACGTCACACCGGAAATCACCGTACTGGCCTTACGCCTGCAAGCGCAAACCATCTTGGAGGAATATATTCGCCGCCTGGATGAATTGCGCGGCCAGCTTTCTCATTCTCATGGCCTCTGCGAATTGTCGGCGGCGTTTGTAGACAGTCTTGAGGCCGACCGGGCCACGCTTGGCGCATCAATAATGGAGCTTGAAAAACCCTATTTGCAAGAGCCTTACCGCCATAAGCTGGCACTGATGAAGTACCGGATGGAGTGTACTCTGATGCAAGTTCGACAACACCTGCGCGGTGAGCCGGAGCTGCCGAATCGTCATGCCTATCCAGGTATAACAGCGTTTTGGGACGATCTGCGACTGATCGACACCTCCCTGCGCGGCCACGGCGATGCGGCTATTGCCGATTTGGAACTGCACGATTTAATCCGCCTCGCTGAAGCCTTCGGCTTCCACCTGATGCAACTGGACGTGCGCCAGGAATCAGGCCGGCATAGCGAGGCTGTGGCGGAAATTCTGGCGTCCACGCTGGGGCTGGATTACCGCGCCCTGGATGAAAACCAGCGTCTCGATCTGTTGAGCGAGGCCATCGCCGCGCCGGGCGGACTGATGGACGATCTCACTTCGCTTTCTCCAGCCACCCGCGAAACCTTGGAATTGTTCGAAGTCATGGCACGGATGAGGCGAGAAACCGGCCCGGAGTGCTTCGGCAAGTATGTGATTTCCATGACCCACAGTGCCAGTCACGTCATGGAGGTGATGCTGCTGGCTGCGCAAAGCGGCCTGGTCGGCCGAATTGGCGGTCATTGGCATTGTCATCTCGGCGTGAGCCCCTTGTTCGAAACCATCGACGATCTCAACCGAATTGAAGAGGTGCTGACCCAGCTTTTCGACACCCCGGTCTATCGGGAATTGCTGCGGGTTTCGGGCGACAGCCAAGAGATCATGCTGGGGTATTCCGATTCCTGCAAAGATGGTGGCATTCTGGCCTCGGCTTGGGGGCTGTCCCGGGCGCAGTGGCAAATTATCGCCATCACCGAACAGCGCGGACTCAAGTGCCGCCTGTTCCATGGCCGCGGCGGCACGGTAGGGCGCGGCGGCGGCCCCACTCACGAGGCGATCCTGGCGCAGCCGCCGGGCACGGTGCGTGGACAGATCAAATTCACCGAACAGGGTGAGGTGCTGTTCTACCGCTACAACAATATGGAAACCGCCATCTATGAATTGACGATGGGTGTGACCGGCCTGCTCAAGGCCAGTGTCAATCTGGTGCAACCCATGCGGCGCGACTGTCCGGAGGATTTGTCCGTGATGGACGAACTGGCGCGGATCGGCGAACACAGTTACCGCGAACTGACCGAGCGTATCCCCGGATTTCTGGATTATTTCTACGAAGCAACACCGGTCAGCGAAATTGGGGGGCTTAACATCGGCTCGCGGCCGTCACACCGTAAAAAGGGTGATCGCTCAAAAAACTCGGTGCGCGCCATTGGCTGGGTATTCTCCTGGGCACAGTCGCGGCAGACCTTTCCCGCCTGGTACGGCATCGGCTTGAGTCTTTCGACCTGGTGTGCCGACAAGCCGGAGCGCCTGGAAAAGCTACGGGAGATGTATCGGGACTGGCCGTTTTTTCGCAATCTGTTGAGTAACGCCCAGATGGCGCTTAGCAAATCGGACATGAGTATCGCCAAGGAATATGCCGGCCTGTGCGTCGATCCTAATACCGGCAAGCGCGTCTATGGATTGATTGCCGGCGAGCACCAACGTTGCGTGGACTGGATTCTGGAAATCGCGGAGACAGACCGGTTGCTGGCGGAAAATCCGGCCCTGGCCGACTCCCTGCATCGCCGCGATGCCTACCTGGGGCCGCTCAACTATCTCCAGGTGTTTTTATTGCGTAAGATGCGGGAAATCGACCCAAATAAACCAGACGAAAGTCCCTGGATGAAACCTCTATTGCGCTCCATCAACGCCATCGCTTCGGGGATGCGGAATACCGGCTGATCATGAAACACAAAAAGCTGTGCGCTCAACAGTACTCTTTCAGGAGATTATCTATGCGGCTTCGATTCGTGTTCTCTCAGCGCCGGGGGATGTGTATTATCGGTGGCATCCTCCGGGTAGCCGGGAGATGCCATCCAGGCCAGGCAGAATCCGGCGATCCACCTGTATCTGGATTTCAAGGCAGGCGACATAGTGCCTTCCCGGTTGCAGCCTCGGGCTCGCGGCGATTGGGTCGCGGGTCCAAATGTTCCACCTGGTCCAGGAGGGCTGGCGGTACGACCATGCTGCACACCCGTGTTGCCCGGATGCCGACCCTCAGCATGATACCAATGCTCGCCATCCCGTGATGGGGCGAAATCGAGAGGTTACCAAAGCTGCTGATATTGCTGAGGGCGCTGAGCACGACCGCCAGCGCAGTACTAATGTGGAGGAGAATGCCGTCCTTGGGCGTTGCGGTCGGGAAACGATGCACCATGGTGGGTACGTCCAGGACGATGACTATGGAATCACGGAATTGGGGGAAGGCTCGCTCATAGGCCAGCTTGTCCTGGCGCAAAGGCAGTTGGTCCGGGAGGACGTTGCCGGGATAGATATTGATGCGAAGGTTGTTGATCGTGTAGTATAAAGCGCCGGCAGCGGCCAGGATCGAGAGGACGATCACCAACACGGCATGACGCATCGAAAAATAAAACCAGCGGGACAACATGTGGTCGAAATTTTTATCATAGAGATCGTCCATTAAAGCTAAATGTTAGTTGATTTTGTTCCATACCCACCCGAGACCTTGATACGCGCTCTGACCATGCTGTCCCTTGGCGGGCTATTACTCGCCGTCTGGGTGCAACTCGATCTGCAGTCCGTGGCTCGGGCCCTTCGGCAGAGCCGACTGGCGCTGGTTCTGCCTCTTAATTTTGTATTGGTCCCAGTGCTGGTATACGCTGTGATTTGGGGTTTCGCGCTGCCGCCTGAACTTGCAGCAGGCATGCTTCTGCTGGCTGCAGCCCCGTTTGCCCCGGTCGTTCCGGTTTTTGTCAAAATGGCTGGCGGCGATCTGGCGCTCGCAGCTGGCTTGACAGCGATCTTTCCGTTATTTTCCGCCATTCTTACCCCGCTGGTCTTCGAGGCGAGCCTATCAGGATTCTCTTATACCAGCTATGCCGGCGCACTCCGCTTTTTTCCTTTGCAGAGTCTGGCAGTGCTTGCCGCCACCGTAACGCTTCCACTCCTTGCGGGAATTGCTCTGCGCCATGCGCTACCCACCTTGGCCTGTCGAATGCTCCGCTCTCTGGAACGATTGTCGGAAGCCGCTGGTGCAGTATCTCTGGCCTTTGTCACCTTCGTGGAATTTGAGAGCATTCTGGCCAAAGGCTTGAAATCACTGTTGGCAATGACCCTTGCGAGTGAACTGTCGTTCTTGTTGGGTCTCGCGTTCGGTGGTCCGTTGCCCGCCGGCCGGCAAGTAATCGCCTTCGGAACCGCCAATCGGAACATCGCCCTGGCACTGCTTATCGCCGTTGACAGTTTTGCTGGCACGGAGGTGGTAGCAGCGGTCGTATCAAACGGTCTCCTACTGATTTTCTTGGGGCTTCTTCATGTCTCCTTTTATCGCCTGGTTGGCAGGTGGAAAACACAATATGCAAGAGAGAGATACGTAAAGCTTTCAAGAAATCGAAATGGTTGAAATACATACTTGGAATCTGATTTTCCGATGTTGAAGATAGCTATGACCTGGCTATCCGGGCTTTTTTATAATAACCAAAATAGAAATGCAACATAAAAAATATTAGACCTTGACCCAACAAGTGGATAGGCAAAAAAACTCATACTAAACGGCTATATATGACTGGACGACGGTCGCCTGGTTATTGCTGGCCGCAATGTGCCTAACGCTGGCTAATTTACATTTACTGGTTTGGTTCAGGCAGCGGCAACAATGGGAGCAATTGTCCTTTTCGATCGTATGAGCGGCTTGCAGCCAACAGTATTTATCATCGACGACGATGAAATAGTGCTGAAAGCTTTGACATGCCTGTTGCAGTCAGCAGGCTTGCATGCGGCTGCATTTACTGCACCGCAAGCTTACTTGGAGCAGGGCGACCCGGAGGTTTCGGGTTGTATTGTTCCTGACGTGCAAATGCCCGAAATTGACGGCTGCTACTGCAACAAATGCAGGTTGCTGAGGGCGATGCGCTGCCGGTGGTGTTTCTCTCCGGGCATGAGGATGTTCCTATGAGTGTTCGGGCGATGAAACAAGGAGCAAGCGATTTTCTCACCAGACCCGTTAACGACGTTGACTTGCTGTCTGCCGTGCATGCCGCTATCTATTAAATTCGATTAAGACGGAAATAATTAAAGTTCTTCCTGCGGTTGTTTTTTTCCTGAATTGTAATCATCCTCTGGTTACACAGTTCATTGTGCATTGCCTGAAGTATTGGGTTAAAGAGATGCACGCCGATGGTTTCCGCTTCGATCTTGCCAGCGTCTTTACCCGCGGCGAAGACGGCACCCCCTTAGCCAATCCGCCGCTGCCCTGGCGCATCGAATTTTCGAATGCGCTTTACGAAGTGCCGATGATTGCCGAAGCGTGGGATGCTTCGGGCCTTTATCATGTGGGATCGTTTCCCGGCTCGTGGGTGACACAACCATGACCAGCGCAGCAATAAAATTCTCTGGTTTCAGATCAGAAGCGCCGGGGTTTTTCAGTTGAGAAAATTTAATTTAGGCTAAATTGAACATCGCTTGGAGATCAAAATGAACAGCAACATTCACGATTCTAAAAAAGTTATTCCTTATGATGAAGCTTTTGAACTTGCGACTCTGATCCAGACAAGAAAGTCACTGACGCGAGACAATGTCACTCCATCTTGGCTGCAAAAGTATGCACCCATACCAGGCTCTCAGGATTCCAGGTCATGCCTGCGTGCATTTTTAGAATAATGTCTTTATACATATCAAGATGGGGGTATCCTTCCGCCCTGGCATCTTCATCAGTCATGTCTCCTAAACGCTGACGTATTAAATCGGCCATCACAAAAGCCATCCCGTCCAGTTCAAATTCTTCTCCCGGCCAGCCATAAACTCCATCACGGCGTTGCTGGGTTTTAATGCCGGCTTTTGCGGCAGCTACCAGTTTGGGATGAGTGACCAAACGGTCTATCGAACAGGTTTTTTTTGGGTAAGTTTCCATTACTAATTCTATCTAAATTAAAAAGCAATACATGGTATTATGGCTGGATAGCCAGAACCGGTTTTTGCAGTTCTACTTATCTGCGTGATCAGGGGTTGTGGCCGCTTTTCCAGATAGAAAGCAGTAACCAGATACCACCCAGCGTGGCGAACGTGTAGCCCAAAAATCCGAACGCAGGTAAACCGAATAATTCCGGCCCGCCTGTTACTGTCATAATAATGGATGAACCGATAATGAGCGCGGCTGTCACCATACCCATGGTCAACCGGCTAATGGCATTATCAATAGTATTGACATAGCGATCGAGATGCCTGACGGTGATATCAACCTGAAAAGCCCCTTTTCTGGATGCTCGCAACAATTTACGCAAATCTTTAGGTAAACTTGCCATCAAATCAGCGACGCTGATCAGATTTCGCCAACCCCGCTTGGCAATCGCCTCGGGTCTGTAGCGTTCCAGCATGATTTCCTGAATATAGGGAGCCGCAAAAACCAGCGTATTAAAATCCGGATTAAGATATCTGCCAAGACCGTCCAGCGTGATATAAGCTTTGATTAGCAAGGCTAGATCGGGTGGCAAAATCAGCTTATGATCTCTCAATAGTGCCATCAGATCGCTTAACATGGCAGTGAGACTTAAATCCTTCAGGGATAAAGAACTGTATTGATCAACGAATGCCTCTATCTCAACGATAAGAGCTTGTTCATCAGTATAAATATTATCTGACCAGTCTTCGAGTATTTCTGCCACTTTAGTTGGGGCGTGGTTGATCATGCCATACAGCAAACTGACGACTTGATCCCTGCGCTCCTCAGTTAAGCGGCCAACCATCCCGAAATCGATAAATGCCAGTCTGTTGTCAGGAAGATAAAATACATTTCCAGGATGCGGGTCAGCATGAAAAAAACCGTCTTCCATTATCATTTTCATGACTGCCTTGGTACCTCGATCCGCCAGCAGTTTCTTATCCAGCCCCATTTTTTCCATAGACTCAAGATCCCTGCCTTGAATACCCTGGATATATTCCTGGACATTGAGTCTTTCTCCGGTCCATTGCCAATATACTTTAGGAATTATGATATTGAGATCATCGGCTAAATTAGCGGCGACCCGTTCAGCATTCCTACACTCGCCGGCAAGGTCGAGTTCCCGCCGTAACGACTGGTTAAACTGGCGGAGAACTTCTTTAGGATGAAAGCGGCGGATTTCTGGTGATTCAGATTCAGCAATATCAACAATTCGTTGTAAAAGGCGCAAATCAGCCTCAATTATTTTGCGCAGACCGGGCCGTCGAATTTTTAAAATAACCTGTGTTCCGTCTTTTAGTGCCGCTTTATGAACCTGAGCAATTGAAGCCGCAGCAAGGGGCTGTCTGTCAACCTCAGAAAAGATATCATCGATGCTGCCACCAATATCTTCTTCAATCTGGGGCAGCAAATCTTCAAAAGGGACAGGAGGCGCCTGGTCCTGAAGTTTTTCAAACTCGGTAATAAATTGAGGTGGAAATAAATCGACACGCGTAGCAAGAATTTGTCCCAGCTTGATGAATGTAGGTCCCAGGTCTTCCAGCGCCCGACGTATACGTTGCGGCGTGTCAAGTTTGATATACTCTTCAGTATGCTCCCAATGGAGCACTTTGCCTGCACGTTCCAGTGCGCTGCCAACCCCCAGGCCACGGACAAAGCTGCCGAATCCATAGCGTATTAATACCGATGCGATATCATGAACTCTACCCAGATCCCGGGCTGCATTTAACATTTCCCACAGCATAGCGTTCCAGTGTTGTTATTTTTTAGTATGAGATGGCTGAAGACTTTCAGCGATTCCCAATAAAATACCGCTGCCTATTTGTGCCAACGTGACAGTTGCTGCAACCGTACTTGAAATAACTGTTTCCTTGCCCAAATGCGGCAATTCTTTCAGCGCTTCCAGAGCAGTTAAGGTTTGTCTGCCGACAGCCGTTCCGCTTTGTCGTGCATGACTGAGAAAATCGCCAACAATCTCGGCAATTACCTGATTACCGCCTGCAACTCTTTCCAGTGTATCCAGAAACAACCCTTCCATGCCCTGTAACTCTTTGGTTGCATCAGTAAGATCACGTTGAGAATACTCATTCACTCTGGAAGCCGCTTCTTCAATAGCCAGTTTCGATGCTTCTGCCGCAATCGCCAAAGCATCATCCAAGGCCGAGGCTGCATGTGAAAATACCTCTTTGGCATGTTCACTTTGAGCAGTCACGCCCTCATTGATACCGTTACTAACCTCTTCAGCAACATTTTTTATATTTTCCATATCCAGTTGCCGTTCTGTCAGTGCTTTCAATGTAATGGTTTTAATTTTGTCATGAACATCAGAACCCGATTGTACCGCTTCACGGATTGCTTCTTTAACATCTTGGGGTTGGTTTATTTCAGTCATAGTTGGTCTCCCGATCAATAAGAAAAATGAAAACAGCTACGCTCATTCAACTTTTAAAAAAACGCGAAAAGGTTTATATTTTTTATAAACCCGCCCTGAGGATTTAATTAACACCATCTCCATTTATTCATTTTAACTGAATGAATAAATCAATAATGGGTACCTTTAAATATATATAAAAAAGTACTTTCTCCTAAAAGTTGTATAGATACCTGTGTCATCAGGAAGAGGAAATTTTAGGAAGTTCCATAATCTGTAACATTTACTCCAGGGCTATTTCCCCTTCAATACAATAATTCAGGCCAATAGCGGGTATAATTAGAGTCATTTTAACGTCCATAGTCTCTGCACCACTTATCATTTTGGATTCGATCGCTTTCTGGATTGCATGTTCAATTTCACGCTGCGATGTAACACCCACTTTTTTCAGATATTTTCTGACTTCCATGTTCAATGTATCTTCATTCATATTGACCTCCTGTTTGATCAAATTTATGAAACTGTATTCAGTTTTTGAATAATATTAAACACCTGGCTTCAAAATGGGAGGCAAAAGATGAAGGTATCATCGCATCAGCCATCAATAGTGAAATAAATGAGGTCATTTCATCCCGGGGTTTAATCATATTTAATGTATTTGAATCGTGGATCATCAGGCGTACCTACTAAAGCGCCGCCTTCTTTTCCGGGTTGCCACATAATGACATCCTCGATTTTATGTGCCAGTTCAAAATCCTTGTTGGTAATTCCTTTTGCCGCATGATTCACTAGCTTGACAATCACAAAAGCATAGGAAACAGTAAGGTCGGGATGATGAAATGCTGCCTCCGCCAAATGTCCTACCGCATTAACGACCATCAACGTTCCTTTCCAGCCGCTGGTTTTGTATTTGCGCCGGATCCAGCCATTTTCCAGATACCAGTGTGGTAGCTCTTCCTTCAAGCGCTCTTCAACCTCAAAATCGCTATAAGTTTCTTCATGCTTGCGTTCTCTCCATCCCATAATACCCCCCCTTTGTTTAATTATGAAACAACAACGACAGAAATAATTTTAACCATGTAGCTTCAAAAACTTGTCGCTCACCGGATTTTGATTATATACACAATTCTGCTTTTAAGCCAAAATCCTGTGAAACTCAAAACTTGAATTCCAATCGATAAGCTCCAAATTCGCGTAGTTTACTTTAAAATAACCGGGTAAAATTAGCATGCAAGGTCATCCGACAAATTTTTATTCTGTGGATGGATATTTAAGATGGTTTATTTGGTCTATTTATAAAACTTGATAAAAATTAAGGAAACCACCTTGGAATTGCCATTTAAGAATCGAATTCAGGCCGGTCGTTTGCTGGGGCAGGCGCTAACGAGTTATGCCAAAAGTCAGGACGTAATTGTCCTCGCCTTGCCCCGTGGCGGGGTCCCGGTGGGGTTTGAGGTCGCGCAGACGATCGGTGCGCCGCTGGACATCATGCTGGTGCGCAAGCTGGGAACGCCCGGACAGGAGGAATTAGCGATGGGCGCAATCGCCAGTGGCGGGGTCTGTGTGCTCAATTCTGATTTGGTGGCGGCGCTTCATGTCAGCCAGGAAACCATCGAGTCCGCCACCAGAAAAGAGCGCCAAGAGCTGGAACGGCGCGAACGGATTTACCGGGGCGACCATCCTCCGTTCGCAGTAGAGAATCGCTGCGTGATTCTGGTGGATGACGGTTTGGCTACGGGGGCCAGCATGCGCGCAGCCGTCGCAGGCTTGAAGCAGCGCAAGCCCGCATCTATCGTGGTCGCGATACCTGTTGCCCCGCCTGATACGGTGGCGTTACTACAAGAGGAAGCCGATGACGTGGTCTGCCTGGCAATGCCCGAGCCATTTTTAGCCGTCGGCCGCTGGTACCGGGAGTTTTCCCAGACCAGCGACGATGAAGTCAAGTCACTGCTGGCGCGCGCCTGGGATAAAAATCCCGATTCCCTAAACTTAACGGAAAAGCCATGACAAATCCCAACTCCCCGACCTCTATCGACGTCAGCATAGCGGTTGAGGGCCTCTCTCTTCCCGGCTTTCTTACTGTTCCTGAACAGTCGAAGGGCCTTGTGGTCTTCGCCCATGGGAGCGGCAGCAGCCGGTTCAGCCAGCGCAATCGTTTTGTAGCCGAAATATTGAACGAGGCAGGGGTTGCGACGTTGCTTTTTGATCTTTTAACGCCTGAAGAAGAAGACATCGATCAGCGTACGCGTGAATTTCGCTTTGATATCGATTTGCTGACTGAACGGCTGACCGGTGTGATCGACTGGGTATGCCGGAATGAAGCGACAGCCGGATTTTCTATTGGGCTGTTTGGAGCCAGCACCGGCGCAGCCGCAGCACTGGGTGCCGCGGCTGCGCGACCCGACAGCGTCGCCGCCGTGGTCTCGCGCGGAGGACGGCCGGATCTGGCGTTGCCGCACCTTAAGAAGGTTAAGGCGCCTACGCTGTTGATCGTGGGCGGGGAAGACACAATAGTGATTGAGCTCAATCAACAGGCAGCTGAACAACTTCTGGTTGAACATCGCCTGGAGCTCGTTCCCGGCGCTACTCACCTGTTCGAGGAAGCGGGCAAATTGAAGCAGGCAGCGAAGCTCGCCCGCAACTGGTTTCTGCACTACCTGTCTGGCTCATGAATCTCGATGCGATGCGGCTGTTCGCGCTGAGTGAAAGCCGGGCCCTCGGAGAAAGCATCGGCGCAGCGCTCGGTATGCCGCTGAATGCGCATGAGGAAAGAGACTTCGAAGACGGCGAACACAAAACTCGTCCTTTGGAAAATGTGCGAGGTTGCGAGGTCTTCATGATCCAGTCGCTGTTCAGCGAGCCTGGAAAAAGCGTAAACGACAAACTTTGCCGCCTGCTGTTTTTCATCGGCGCTTTAAAGGACGCCTCGGCGCGATCGGTGATCGCCGTCCTGCCCTATGTCGGTTATGCGCGCAAAGACAGGAAAACCAAAGCGCGTGATCCGGTCACTACGCGTTATGTGGCGCAACTGCTGGAGGCTGTGGGAACAGATCGGGTACTGACCCTCGACGTGCATAACCTTGCCGCTTTTCAAAACGCTTTTCGCTGCCCGACGGACCATCTGGAAGCAAAAAATCTGTTTGTCGAACATTTCGCAGCACGGAGTGGAGACACCGAGGTAGTCGTGGTCTCACCCGATGTGGGTGGAGTCAAACGGGCGGAACTGTTTCGAGAGGCTCTGAGCCAACGCCTGAACAGACCGGCAGGCAGCGCCTTCATGGAAAAGCAGCGCAGCGCCGGGGTTGTAAGCGGCGAAGCCTTGGTAGGCGACGTAAAAGACAAAGCCGCCATCATCATTGACGATATGATCAGCACCGGCGGCACGATCGCGCGCACCGCGCACGCCTGCCGAAAACAGGGCGCTCAAAGTGTCCATGCCGCCGCCTCCCACGGTATTTTTGTAAGCAAGGCCGATCAAGTCGTGGCCGATCCTGCGCTGGATAGCCTGGTGGTCACCAATACACTCCCGCCGTTCAGGCTCGATCTGGAACTTACGCGTAACCGCTTGACGGTCCTGGATATCGCGCCGCTGTTCGCGGAAGCCATCCGGCGCATTCATACCGGCGGCTCCATCGTAGAGCTTCTGGGTGAGTAAAGATATAAATTAAAAAACCCTCATCTTACCGCTGTCAATGGCACAGATACCGCTCTGCCAAGTCGAGATAGGTTCGGGCGAGACGGAGCCAACGCTGATGATCCTGAACTTCGTGATCCACAATGTGCCATACGGCGATCTTGGCGCGCAAACAGGCGCGGAAAGCCTTGTAAAACCTTATTAGTTCAGCAGGACAAGTATCGCCGCTTGCATTGCTGTAGTGGCCCAGTACCTTGTCACCGATGGCGGGCGCACCGAGACGCTCGCATTCCATGGCCAGGTAAGCCAATTCGTCAACTGGATCGAGGATCCGGAACTCTCGGTTGAACTCCAGGCAATCAATGATCACCGGTTCGGACGTCAAGAAGATATGCTGCGGCCTGAGGTCGCCATGCGCATCGATGATGCGCCCGTCCTGCGCCCGTTGTTCAAGAAGGCCACCCTGCTCTATTAGAAATTGCCTTTGTGCTGCCGCGAGACGGTCTATCTGCGCCTTGGGCAAAGCGTACAAGGTGCGGTTCAACTCGATCAGATTACTTCGAATATCCGCCTCGAAGCGGCGACGGTAGTTGGCCGGGTTAAAGGGTAAGGGAAGAGAAAGCCGATAAAAATCGGCCAGTACCTGACTGAACTTCCGCACATCCTCGGCGTCGACCGTCCCTTCGCGAATGGCAGCTTCGAGCATGCGGTCGGCGGGCAGGCGGCGCATCTGCACCAGCCAGTCTACCACCCGGCCTTCGCCGTCCAGTTGGAGGTCATTATCTCCTTGCATTGTAAGCGAAACGGTGCCGAGATAAACGTCCCTGGCCAGCCGCCGGTTGAGATGAACCTCGCGTTCGCAGTTTTTATGCCTGGCCTCTAGCGTGCTGAAGTCCAGAAAATCATAGCGGACGGGCTTCTTCAGCTTGTAAACCAGCCTTTCGGTCAGAAAGACCCAGGACATGTGGGTTTCAACGACATCGACGCGTTCCGGCCTGTCCGGATAGACATCCGGTTGCCGGAGAAAGGTTACCTTTTCTTCGATATGCATTGTGTATATTTTCCCTTAAGGCAGGACACAGCAACACAGCCTTCGACTGAATCAACATGCTACAGACGAAAAGTTGCCGCTGTTACTTTTTACTCAATTATGGCTGCGACAATCTATTCCCGTCAATGTAAAGAAAATAATTAGAGCATCTAGCGGGTTGAAAAACAGATTAAGCTGCACCGACTTATCGTGACCATGCCCGGAAACATGCCCATAAACGATCCGTTCACCCTTTAAGCTCTTTAAAATGGCGACGGCATCGTAGTTGTGATTAAGACTATTGACGTAAATGTTGTTTACGTCCAAATGGAAAGGGCAATTGGCTTCTTCCAACACGGCGTTAATGAAAGCCAGTTGTTGCGAAGTATTGATGCTGAACATTGCAAACGAATAAAAAGTTACTTACGAATAAAATCCCACCAAGGACCAAATTGTAGCCGCTGAGAAACTAACAAAACGGCGCTAGTAGAAACAAAACGACTCGCTCAGACGGAAGCCAGCCACAGATGATTACTCGAAATCAGCCATTGGCAATCATCATATTTTAAGTTTGCTAGTCGGCCGGTTACGACCCCTATGTATAGTACATAACTATGTATAGCTGCAAATTGCTGTCGTCTTCAAAGCCTTGTTTCATTGATATTTCAAGCAACGCTGAGGCTATTAGCTTGACATAGTTTTACCGGTGCCCTGAA
>JAQTMV010000060.1 GCA_028714175.1 Methylococcales bacterium | reverse complement strand
CAAGTTGTGTGTCGTTCATGAGAGTTTTCATCCTCCCATCATGAACAGAATCTCGGCTTATTTCAGGCTCATTTCATGTTAGAAAGAACCACCTCCTTCAGGCTCATTTCATATTGGAAGAGACTAGCGCTTGCCTGAGACCAGATTGATATTTATAATCAGACATTTTTTTATCGGGTAGCAGATAGCTGCCAGTTTTTCGTTTGCAGGCAGAAACCATGATCAGTGCGGCACCTAATTTCTATTGACGATTATGTTCTCAAAAAAAATTATAACTATCAATATATTACATGCACATCACTATGAGTAACGAGAATAGGTCCTGCACCAGCCATATTATGCCAACATACAACCGCTTGCCCGTCACCTTTGAACGGGGAGAGGGTGCGTGGTTGCTGGATGAAAATAATAATCGTTATCTGGATGCCCTGTCCGGCATAGCGGTATGTAATTTGGGACACGCTCACCCGGCGATACATAAGGCTATCTGTGCACAAAGCGAAAAACTGCTGCATACCTCCAATATCTATAAAATTGCCGCCCAGGAACGACTGGCTGACAAGCTGACTGTAAAAAGCGGCATGGATAACGTTTTTTTCTGTAATTCGGGCGCCGAGGCGAATGAAGCGGCTATCAAGCTGGCGCGGAAGTTCGGTCACGAAAAAGGCGTAGAAAATCCCGCTATCATTGTCATGGAAAAAAGTTTTCATGGCCGTACGCTGGCTACGTTAAGTGCTACCGGCAACAGTAAAATACAGCAAGGTTTTGCGCCGCTGGTCGAGGGTTTTGTGCGCGTACCCTACAACAACACTGGCGCGATTGAACAAGCCATAGAACAAAATAAAAATATCGTTGCCATATTGGTTGAACCCATACAGGGTGAAGGCGGCGTCAATATTCCCGCAGCCGATTACCTTAACCGGATACGCAGCCTGTGTGACCAGCACGAGTTGCTGATGATGCTGGATGAAATCCAGACGGGCATAGGGCGTACCGGGAAGTTTCTTGCTTTCCAGCACAACAATATTCTTCCTGATGTCTGTACGCTGGCAAAAGCGCTGGGCAACGGCGTTCCGATTGGCGCCTGTCTTGCCCGCGGAAAAGCCGCACAATTGCTTACCGCCGGGGCGCACGGTTCTACATTTGGCGGCAATCCGTTAGCCTGTAGCGCGGCTTTGGCAGTACTGGCAACACTGGAAAAAGAGAATCTGGTTGAACTTGCCCGGCAAAAAGGCCAGTCTATCTGCTCAGGATTTGTTGAGCGCCTGCAGGGTAACAAGCATATAGTTGATATTCGCCATAAAGGCCTGATGATCGGTATCGAACTGGACAGCCCCTGTGCCGAGTTGGTTAAGTCAGCGTTGCAAAAACATTTATTGATTAATGTTACTAACGAAACAACAATTCGTTTATTACCGCCATTAATCATTGATGAGCAACAAATCAAGCAACTCGTAGAAATCTTATCGACTCTTATTAACGAGTTTACTGCATAAACACCAGCATTATGAACCCCAGACATTTCACCAGCCTGCTCGATTTATCCAGCGAAGAGTTTCGCCGCATAATCAATAGAGCCATTGCACTTAAGAATAATCGTGACGCTGATTTTCAACCGTTAAAAGGTCAGGTGTTAGCGATGATTTTTGAAAAATCATCAACACGTACGCGTATTTCATTTGAAGCGGGCATGGCCCATTTTGGCGGCAGCGCCCTGTTTTTATCGCCCAGAGATACCCAACTGGGTCGCGGCGAACCCTTGCAAGACAGCGCTAAAGTTATTTCCAGTATGGTCGACTGCATCATGCTAAGAACTGACAAACATGAAACCGTAACAACATTCGCCCAACATTCCAGGGTTCCCGTCATTAATGGCTTGACCGACCAACAGCATCCCTGTCAGTTGCTTGCCGATATGCAGACCTATTTTGAACATCGTGGAGATATTAAAGGCAAAACAGTCACATGGATCGGCGACGGCAATAATATGTGCCATTCTTATATCCATGCCGCAATGCTGCTGGATTTCAATTTAAACCTTGCCTGTCCAGCCGGGTATTATCCGCAACAAGAATTTGTTGATGCTGCCGGCGAGCGCGTAAAATTTTTTAATACCGCATCAGCGGCTGCCAAAGGTTCTGACCTGTGTGTCACAGATGTCTGGGCCAGCATGGGACAGGAGGAAGAACAGAAGCAGCGCGAAATAGCTTTTAAAGACTACCAGATCAATGCAGGGATCATGAACAACGCACACAATGACGCCTTATTTATGCACTGTTTACCTGCGCATCGGGGTGAAGAAGTGACTGCTGAAGTTATTGACGGCCCACAGAGCGTTGTCTTCGCTGAAGCCGAAAATCGTCTGCATGCACAAAAAGCATTACTGGAATTTCTCCTGTGCAATAAATAACGTTAAAATCGATGTACCAGACGACTAACAACAGAGGCTCCCATGAAAATAATCATAGTCCGTTCTTTTATTATCCTGATAGTAACTTTCGGTTCAGCACAGGCTGAAACAGTCTATGTTACGGCCAATCTAAATTTATCATTGAGGAGCGAAGAAAGTACGCGGAGCAAATTTTTAAAGGGGCTCCCGATAGGAACACCGCTGACTGTTATCAAGGAAAACAAAAAATCCGGATTCACCCGGGTTCGCTTGAAAGATGGCATGGAAGGCTACATTCAAAGCCGGAATATTACAAAAGAACCGCCTATTCTGGATCTGCCGGAGACAAGCAGCAAAATTGTGGAATCCTTACAAACAGAAAATGCCGCACTTAAAACCGAGTTGGCTGCAGTGAAAAAAACTATTACGCCAGGAACGACTCTCGAACAATCGTTAGCTGCTGAACGTGATCAGTTAAGTAGAGAACTTGGCCAACTGAAAAAAACGGCTTCAAGTTCGATACAACTTAAAAATGAACGCGACGAACTCCAGGAACGCGTTGTTACTATTGAACAGGTTTTGCAGCAGGTTAAACTTGAAAACCAGGCGCTAAAAGAAACGTCTAATCAAGACTGGTTTTTATACGGCGGGGCGCTATCTCTTGCCGGTGTTCTCTTAGGGTTTATTCTGCCCAAACTTAGCTGGCGACGCAAAAGCAGTTGGGATTCGTATTAAGGCGAAAGGCACAAGGTAAAAGAATTTGTATTTTTTGTACCTTTAGTCTTTTGCCTTTCACCTTTTGTCTCTTACCTTAAACACCAGGAATCAATCACATGGCTCATTCAGATGACCACAACACCCGCACCTTTTCTTCTCTAGTCGTTGACGGCATGGAACGCGCGCCCAGTCGCGCGATGCTGCACGCCGTCGGTTTTAAAAATGAAGACTTCAAAAAACCGCAAATAGGCATTGCTTCGACCTGGAGTATGGTGACCCCTTGCAATATGCACATCAACAAACTGGCTGATGCTGCAGCGTCAGGTGTTGACAATGCCAACGGTAAAGCCGTCATCTTTAATACCATCACGATATCAGATGGCATATCAATGGGTACCGAAGGCATGAAATATTCGCTGGTATCCCGCGAAGTCATTGCCGACTCGATTGAAACTGTTGTTGGATGTCAGGGTTTTGACGGTATTGTTGCGATCGGCGGTTGCGATAAAAACATGCCGGGCTGCATGATTGCGATATCACGCCTGAATCGTCCGGCGATTTTCGTCTACGGCGGCACCATTATGCCGGGCTGTCATAAAGACAAAAAACTGGATGTTGTCTCTGTCTTTGAAGCAGTCGGCGCCAGAGCCAACAACCAAATCGATGATGCCGAACTGGCCGAAATTGAAGCCAAGGCGATTCCGGGAGCAGGTTCATGCGGCGGCATGTATACCGCCAATACGATGGCTTCCGCGATTGAAGCCTTGGGCATGAGTTTGCCCAACAGCTCAGCACAGGCGGCTATTTCTAACGATAAAAAGCTGGACTGCGAACGTGCCGGCGCTGCCGTATTGGAATTGCTGAAAAACGGCATCAAACCCAGCGACATCATGACCAAAGCCGCTTTCGAGAATGCCATTACCGTCGTCATTGCACTCGGCGGCTCAACCAATGCGGTATTGCATCTCCTGGCGATGGCAAATGCCTGCAACGTTGATATTACGCTGGATGACTTCACCCGCATCGGCAAGCGTGTGCCCATGCTTGCTGATTTAAAACCCAGCGGCCGTTATCAGATGGCCGAACTGATCGAAATTGGCGGCATTCAGCCGCTGATGAAAGTCCTGCTGGACGAAGGCTTGTTACATGGTGATTGCTTGACCGTAACCGGCCTTACCCTGGCTGAAAATCTGGCCGATGTCCTACCCTATCCTGAAGGACAGGATATGATTCATTCGCTGGATAACCCAATAAAAAAAGACAGCCATTTAGTCGTTTTATATGGCAATCTGGCGCCTGGAGGCGCGGTTGCAAAAATCACCGGCAAGGAAGGTTTGCGCTTTATCGGCACAGCCAAAGTATTTGAGACGGAAGAACAGGCGCTGCACAGCATATTAAATGGCGACATCGTTAAAGGCGATGTTATCGTCATCCGCTACGAAGGCCCTAAAGGCGGCCCCGGCATGCGCGAAATGCTTTCTCCTACTTCCGCGATTATGGGCAAAGGCTTAGGCAAAGAAGTGGCATTGATTACCGATGGCCGGTTTTCCGGCGGCACGCACGGTTTTGTGGTCGGACACATCACACCCGAAGCTTACGTCGGCGGCCCATTGGCGATTGTCCAAAATGGCGACACCATCACGATAGACGCAGAAAACAATGAACTGAAGCTGGTTATCAACGAACATGAAATGGAGCGGCGTCTTGAAAAATGGCAGCAACCGGCACCGCGTTATACCCGTGGGGTATTGGCAAAATATGCTAAGCTGGTGAGTTCGGCTTCGTTGGGGGCTGTGACTGATAATCTGGATTGATTGGTAGGATGTGTTGGCTTTTTTGCCCATTGAAAAAATTGATAACAAGGCGGAAAGAAACCATTGTCCACCGGGCTTTTAGGTGACGCTACCTAAATTTTTAGGATGTGCCAAGTTTACACAACCACATGAAATAATAATGATTTTTAATTTTTATAAGTTAATAGACAATCAAATGACGCAATGTATTACGTCTATTAGAACGTCTAATTATAGTTAGGTTTTTATAGAGGTTTTTTTGGAACATTTTTTACCAGTTGAATATCAATTATTAATTGAGCCACAAAATGGCATTCATAAAATCAATGATTTTCTGGCTTGTAATCAACATATGATTGAGTATTACAATGATAGGAAAAATCATATTCATGATCGTTTTGAACCCTTACTTTCCACTAATGATGGTATAGAAATGTATGGGCAAGATTTTGGTGAAGAGGTTTATGAGAATGATATAACTTATCCTTTCATACATAAATATTCACAAGTGATAGCGCTGTATTCTGTATTAGAGGTAACGGTTGAAAAAACATCTCGTTTAATCGAAATTGTTATTGAAAGTAACATAAAGTTACATGACATAAAAAAAGATAAAGGTGTGGTTAAATATAGGAGTTTTCTTAATAAATCCTATGGGATAAAATTTCCAGAAAAAACAAATGAATTTATAGCTGAGTTTATTCAAATAAGGAATGCATTGGTTCATAGTAATGGCGTAATAAAAAAAATAGCATGTGTAAAAACTAAATATGTGCTGATTGATAACAAGACTATAACTGATATTGACAATGCGTATATTGTAAATTCATGTAATGAAATTATTTATCTCTTTCATTCTATTGGTCGTCAAATTATTGAAATAACAGGCGTACGTACTGATGGATTCTTTTGTCCTAAATATGAAAAATAAACCTAACAAAAAAATCCAGCAGACAGCTAAAAGCGTCGCGCCTTTTGCTAGCGCAAAAGCCCCGCCACTTTTAGCTTCCGCTGATTTTGGCGTTTGGCGGCAGAGAGAATTATGGAAATACTTATCGCAATTGCACACATACTAGGTTCGATAATCGCAGTCATAGTTTTCGGATTTTTAGTTATGCTTGTAGCAGCCTGGGAATCCGAACGAAATCAAAAACGGGTACTCGAAGAAACATCTGTAAGTCTCGGAGTTAAAGTTAAGGATTTAAATAACGAAGAACTTGCACCGAAGATTCTTCAGCTTTCATCGGAGCGCTTCAGCAGCGAGTTACTTCGAAATCGACTTTCTGATTTTTGTGGCCTTATTCGAACTATATGGGGCTGGCTTGGTAGCCTGAGTCAGGTATTGGTGCTAGTAGCGGTTATTTGGTACACGATCACTGATAGCAGTGAAAATGCTGTTTACGCATGGTTTGTTGTCGGTATGTCAATTTCCTTTTGGGTTGTTAGTGTTGTTTTCTCCCTCATATGCAAGCTATTTACGGGCAGGTATCCCGGAGAGGCGAAGCAGGCAAGGAAGGTCGCAGCCGATTGGCTGAAGAATCAAGGTAGCGAAACTACGTGAACAGCCCAGGGCGCGCCGCGCGCGCCTTCTAGGCTTGGAATAACATCTACACTCAACCTTAATCACTTTGGCGCGCGCGGCACGCCCTACGGATGTTGTTATGTCGAATTATCGACGCGTATATTTGCCAGGCGGGATGTATTTTTTCACGGTGGTTACATTCCGCAGGCAGCGCTTTCTGACCGATAACGATGTCCGTGCCACCTTGCGCGAAGGGATTCAATTCACCCGGCAAACTAAGCCTTTCGAAATCGTTGCCTGGGTGCTATTGCCCGATCATTTGCATTGCATCTGGCGTCTGCCGCCAGATGATACCGATTTTTCTTCGCGCTGGAGCATGATTAAACGGATCGTTACTCAACGTTGCGGAGAACGTCTGAATCGCCCGGAATTGTTGAACGCCCGGCGACGCAAACGACAGCAAGGTACGCTGTGGCAACATCGCTTTTGGGATCATTTGATCCGAGATGAAGATGATTTTAACCGGCACATGGATTATATTTATTGGAATCCGGTTAAACATGATTGGTGTCCAAGGTCGCAGCTTGGCCGTATTCAAGTTTTCACCGGCTGGTACGAAACGGATGGTATCCTGAAAATTGGGGAGAAAACATCACTTTCGACGGCGCCAACGAATTCGGTGAGTAACAACGGTAAACGCAATCAGGATACAATACGGTATCGCTATTACGCCCTACGCACCAAAATTTGAGATGACTTATGAATATAGAAACCATTACCGAGCAAGCACTAAAACTAGAGCCGGCTTTAAGAGCTTATATCGCAGAGATATTGCTGGAAAGCTTGGATTATGAGGAAGACTTCATTGTTTCAGAAGCATGGCGGCAAGAAATACAAAAACGCTGCAAGGAAATAGATGCCAATCCTTCAATTTTAATTGAAGGCGAACGCTTTATGACTGAGTTAAGGCATCGTTATTTATGAAATTTTTCCTGCATCCTCAAGCACAAGAGGAACTGGAACAAACGATACTATTTTATAAAAAACAACAAGCGGGTTTAGAAAAGCGTTTTATTGAAGCTGCCGAAGATGCCATTAACAGAGCATGCCGAAACCCGTTATTGTATCGAAAGATTGATGACGATATCAGGAAATGTCGGCTATTGCATTTTCCTTATGCAATTATTTTTCGAACAAAACCTGCTCAATTAGAAATAATTGCTGTCATGCACTTGAGAAAGCAGCCCAATTACTGGCAATCGCGAAAATAGTAGGTACAGTAATTGTTGGGCTGGAACAGCATCAACCTTGTTTTGTGTTCGGTTTTAGACGGATAATTCTGCATTATTCGAGCGATTAAATTTCAATCAGGAATAAAACATGACCACCATTGCTTTCGATACACACAGCTTTGTGAAGAAGCTCAAAGCGGTAGGCTTTACCGAAGAACAGGCCGAAGTTTTCGCCAGCGAACAAGCACGCCTGATTGAAGGTAAATTGGCAACCAAAAACAACTTGGTCGAACTCGAAAATAACTTACGCCGGGATATGCGCGAGCTGGAATACAGAATCATCATCAAACTGGGCGGTCTGATGGCGGTATCAATTACGGTTGTCGCTACGCTGGTTAAATTGCTTTAATCCGATAGGGTATGCATCGCGTACTTTTTTGGAACTTGATTTACCTGGAACGCTTTATTGTGATATGAGTGCATTGTTTACTTTGCTTGCTTAATAACCCATACATTTAGGAGACCGCCATGTCAGTGACAAACATTGAGTTACAAGACGAACTGGAACAACCTTTAACCCAGTTGGCCGAAAAGCTCAACCAAAGCAGAAACTGGATTATCAATGAGGCTGTTAAGGAGTTTTTGGAACATCAAGCCCTTGAAGAACAACGCTGGCAGGATACATTGCCGGCGTTGGCCTCGGTAAAAAACGGCAACAGCATAGCAGGCGAGAAGGTTGAGTCTTGGATGACTAGCTGGGGAACACTGGAAGAACAGCCCGCACCCCACCAGTGATTGTTTCTTACACGCCGGAAGCAAGAGACGACTTGAAACGGCTCAGAGCTTTCATTGCCGAGAAGAATCCTGCTGCGGTTCAACAAATTGCTGCCTATTTGTTAGCTGGTATTGCCATGCTAAAAGAACTCCCCTATCTGGGACGAAAGGTCGCTAAAGCACCCAACCCGGAAATTATGCGCGATTTATCGGTAAGCCTGTACATTGTGCGTTATTTGATTATTGGCGATGAAATCCATATCCTTAGAATTTGGCATAAACGGGAAAACTGGTCAAGATAACACATGGGCATAACGCAGAGGCAAGCGATGTGGCCTTCGACAGGGCTCTCCTGAGCGTAGCCGAAGGGCTCAGGACAAGCTTCATACCTCAGCGCATCCTCCACACTAATCAAATAATCATGGAATCACAAAAGTCTTTCGTCAGCTGGTTTAGAGACTCATCCCCCTACATCCACGCGCACCGCAACAAAACCTTTGTCATTTCTTTTGGCGGCGAAGCGGTGCTGGCTGATGATTTTGATCATCATGTACACGATTTTGCCTTACTCAGCAGCCTGGGAATTCGCCTGGTATTAGTTCATGGCATACGCCCACAGATAGACCAACGTCTTGATAAGCTCAACGCTCCTGCTCTTTTTCATAAGCACTTGCGCATTACTGATGATCTGGCCCTGCAATGCGTAAAGGAAGCCGCAGGTTTAGTCCGCGTGGAAATTGAAGCATTGTTATCGATGGGCTTGGCGAATTCACCGATGGCGGGCAGCGAACTCAAAGTAGCATCAGGCAATTTTGTCACCGCCAAACCGATAGGTGTGATTGACGGCATTGATTACTGTCATACCGGCGAAGTTCGCCGAATTGACAGCCTGGCTATCCATCAGCAACTCGATCATAACAATATTGTGCTGATCTCTCCGGTTGGCTATTCCCCCAGTGGAGAAATTTTTAACCTGTCTGCTGAACAAGTTGCCACAGCGGTTGCTATTGCCCTAAAAGCGGAAAAATTAATCCTGTTAACGGAACAAAGTTGCTGCAATCCCGATAACAACGAGCAAATCCGGCAAATGACCACCGCCGAGGCTAATGCTTTTTTGCAGCAACATCAAGCTATTCCAGTCTCCATCAGCCTGCCGCTCAAAGCTGCGATGCAAAGCTGCCAGGCCGGGATAGCGCGCGTGCATTTGGTTAATAGAACACATGACGGCGCATTATTGCTTGAACTTTTTACGCGTGACGGCATAGGCACTCTAATCAGCTCCACGCCTTATGAGGAATTACGTCCGGCTACGTTGTACGATATAGGCGGCATTCTGGAATTAATCAAGCCGCTGGAGCAGCAAGGCATATTAACCAAACGTTCCAGAGAAAAAATTGAAATGGAAATTGCCGACTATATTGTTATCGAACGGGACGGTCTGATAATCGGCTGCACTGCATTACATCCGGATGAACAAGGTCATTTCGGCGCTATTGCCTGCCTTGCCGTCCATCCGGATTACCAGGGATCTGCCCGCGGTAATCGGCTGCTCGATTATATTTATTGCAAAGCCAGGAAACTGAATTTAAAAAAGTTATTCGTTTTATCGACGCAAACCATGCACTGGTTTATTGAGCGAGGCTTTTTACCGTCGGATATCAAGAGTCTTCCCGGCCCCCTCAAGGAAATGTACAATCCACAAAGAAACTCTAAAATTTTTTGCAAGGACATAGATTAATTTTTGCCATGGCTGCCATATCCATATTACAAATAACCGACCTGCATATCCTGCCTGAGCCAGGCGAAACATTACTGGGCATTGATACAGAACATTATTTCCATGCAGTTCTTGAACATGCCTTTGCCAATAATCATTTCGACTTAATCCTTGTTACCGGTGATTTGGCTCAAGACTCTTGCCCGGCAAGCTACCTGCGCATCCTGAACAGCCTTGAAGCCTGCAACACGCCGTGCCTCTGCTTACCTGGCAATCATGATGATTATGAACTGATGCAGCGGATTTTAAATACCAGCCTGGTTAACTGCCGTAAACAGATTTTCTTGGAAAACTGGCAATTGATTTGCCTAAACAGCCAGATACCCGATGCAGATGGAGGCCGACTGTCAAATCAGGAATTATTATTTCTTGAGGACTGTTTAAATAGTAAGCCGGACCTCCATGCGCTTATTGCAGTACATCATCATTGCCTGAAAACCAACAGCGCATGGATGGATACGATGATGATAGAAAACAGCCGGGAGCTATGGGCAGTAATCGACAAACATCCTCAGGTAAAAGCCATCACCACCGGCCATATCCATCAAGCCATGGATATTTCACAGGCATTTGTCCGCGTCTTGGGTACGCCCTCAACCTGCTTTCAATTTAAGCCTGACAGTAACACGTTCAGCGTGGAAACCACCGCCCCCGGTTATCGCTTGATACAACTTTATGCTGATGGCCGGCTAGAATCTGACATCATCCATTTGCCCGGGCAATTAAGCGGATTGCAAATGGATACGCAGGGGTACTAATAGTTAGCTTTAACAGGCTGAAACGGAAGTTATCGCGAAACAAGAAAAAATGAAAAATCCCTTTGTTAGGAGGATAATGGAATCCAATCCATTTGTTCAAAGAGAGAGTAAGCGCCATGCCCTACAAGAACATTTCAGATCTGCCCAAGTCGGTACGCGACCATCTGCCGAAGCACGCACAGGAGATATTCAAGGAAGCCTTCAACAGCGCATGGAATGAATATGCCGACCCCGACAAGCGCCGTGGCCACGATTCCCGTGAAGAAGTCGCATACAAAATCGCCTGGGCTGCGGTCAAACATCAATACGTGAAAGGTGAAGATGGCGATTGGCACAGGAAATGATATGGGTATAACTTTTCAGATAATTAATTTGATAGTTTCCTTTATCAGTAATTAAAACAGGAAAAATAAGAAACAATACTCCTTTTGCTGTCCCATACCTTAAAGCAATTGTACAAAAATCTGTTAGCATATGCCTGCCAAAAAGTAACACAACCGTTGTTCACAATCGCACTAAAAGTTTTATGCTTTTTCTTTGCCGTTTTTATGGTAAATTCCTGCGTTCTTTTTGATAAATAAGATTCCCATTTTGTTAAAAAACTTTTGCTTGTCTGCCTGTTTATGCGGTGTTTTAACGTGCCTGTTACCTTTTTCAGGTTACGCCAACGAATTTGCCGCGGAAGTGAGACAAGCCGAGATAACGTTGCAGGGTGGCAGTTATATGTTGTCCGCGGACATCTTTTATCAGTTCAGTGAGAAGGCAATGGAAGCGTTGCAAAACGGGGTTCCCTTATTCTGGGATCTGCAGGTTAAGGTACAGCAGCAACGCAATGTGCTCTGGAATAAAACGCTGGTTGATACGGCGATACGTTATCGCATTCAATATCATGCTTTATTGAATATGTACCGGGTCAGGAATGAGGGTAACGGTGAAGTTTATAATTTTTCCACGCTGTCCGCGGCATTGGACTTGATGTCTGCAGTGCGTGATTTTCGCCTGATAGAGAAGGCTGAGCTTGCACCTGAAAAACAGTATCTGTGCGCTGTCAAAGTCAATTTTGATCGTGATGCCCTGCCATTGCCGTTGCGCCCGATTGCCTATATTGATCCGCAATGGTACTTATCCAGTGACTGGACCCTATGGCCTTTGAAAAAATAAAACTTCCCATCAATTTATTTGTTTTAATCCTGTTCGGCCTGATTCTGCTATCGTTGCAGTTAATGAGTTCAGCAACGCAGGAATCATCTGAATTGAGCGCGATGTATTCGTGGCTGTTGCTGGTCAATGTTCTGGGTTCTGTCGTGCTGTTGATATTGGTCGTGGCCAATATCTATTCATTGATTCAGCATACAAAAAGACGTGAGGCGGGTTCGCGGTTAACCGCCCGGATGGTGTCGCTGTTCGTCGTATTGGCTTTAGCGCCGGCCGTCATTGTGTTTTATTTTTCGATGCAGTTTTTGCATCAGGGTATTGACAGCTGGTTTAATGTGGAAATAGATCGGGCGATGGAAGATGCTCTGGAGCTTAGTCAGGCGTCATTGGATCAGAGGATGCGCTGGCATCTGAAGCAAACGCAACAATTGGCCGAGAAATTGGAGACAACATCAGAAAATCTGGCGACATTGGAAATGGAAAATCTGCGTGAGCTATCGGAAGCTTCCGAAATGACGCTGTTCTCTCGCCAGGGCAGAATTATTGCCTCAAGCAGTATTAACCCCAGTGATATTTTGCCGAGTTTGCCGGATGAACATATCTGGTTGCAGTTACGGCAGAATGGGGAATATGTTGCTTTGGCTCCGGTGCGCGAAGATGAGTTAATGATCAGGGCGATTGTCACTATTAAAGGACAAGAGCAGCAATATTTGCAGGCGTTATATCCGGTGCCGGTAAGAATTGCCGATTTGGCTGATTCGGTAGAGTTTGCTTTTGTGCGTTATCAGGAAATGAATTATTTAAGAAATTCATTAAAGTTGAGTTTTTCCCTGGTTCTATCATTAGTTTTATTCATGAGTTTGCTGGCGGCGATATGGGTGGCTTTTATAAGCATCCGTAGTATTATTGCACCGGTGAAAGAACTTGTTAAAGGCACGCAGGCCGTGGCTTCCGGGCACTATGATCAACACTTGCCGGTTATTGCCCAGGATGATCTGGGGTTTCTGGTTGAGTCTTTCAATGAGATGACTCTTCGTATTGCTATCGCCCGCGACGAAACCAGGAAGGCTGGTATTGAAGTGGAAAATCAGCGGGCCTATTTAGAAACTATTCTGGCGAATTTAACGGCCGGGGTTATCAGCTTTGATGCCGGGTATAAAATTCGTACAGCTAATCAGGCAACCTATAGAATTTTTCGGATTCAGGTCGCTCATTTTATAGGGCACACGTTATTGGAGCTCGCTGATGCCTATTCTGAGCTGGCAGAGCCGTTAAAATCAATTCAGCGGTTACTGGAGCATGCAGATGATATCTGGCAGCAGCGGATTGCTTTTTTAGGTCCCAATGGCCGGCAGGAATTGTTGTGCAGGGGCACGCCGCTGTTTTCCCAGGATGGGCTTTGCGTTGGGGCGGTTGCGGTTTTTGATGATGTGACCGATCTGATTCAGGCCCAGAAAAACGCTGCCTGGGGCGAGGTGGCGCGAAGGCTGGCTCATGAGATCAAGAATCCGTTGACCCCTATCAAGCTATCGGCAGAAAGATTGCAACATAAATTGACCGGTAAATTGGATCCGGGTAACGCTGCTATACTGCAACAATCAACCAAAACAATTGTGCAGCAGGTTGAAGCGATGAAAGAAATGGTGGATGATTTTTCGGAATACGCCAAACCTTCAAAAAAACAGACTGTAGCTATTGATTTGCCTGCATTGATTCAGGAAGTGTTAGCGCTTTATGCGTTAAAATCAAAGATAAAGTTTAAAGCTGATTATGAAACCGGCTTGCTGATGGTTAATGGCGATCCGGTCAGTATCAGGCAGGTGCTTCATAATCTGATAAAAAACGCTCTGGAAGCAACAGGTGCCAAGGGGTTGATAGAAATAAGCCTGCGCAGGGTGCAGAAAAATAACACTGATTTTATAGAAATAGCGCTCTATGATGATGGTCCGGGCATTAAGAATGGTCAAATTGAGAAAATTTTTGAACCCTATGTGACAACGAAAGCCAAAGGTACAGGTTTAGGGTTAGCGATTGTGAAAAAAATAATTGAAGAACATGGCGGTGCAATTTGGGTAGACACCGGTCGAAAAGTGGGTGCGGGTTTTATAATCCAGCTCCCTGCGTGTAACATTGAACCGTTATAAAATATATGAAAGCAGATACACCGCGTATATTAGTTGTAGATGATGAGCCGGATATTCGCCGCCTGGTCAGCGAAATTCTTGAAGATGAGGGGTATCAGGTGGCAATGGCGGAAAACGCAAACGCTGCCCGGGAATTAAAAAAATCCCAACAACCCGACCTCATATTGCTTGATATCTGGATGCCTGATGCCGATGGCATCACGCTGTTGAAAGAATGGGTTGCCGAAGATATTATACTGTGCCCGGTGATTATGATGTCAGGGCATGGCTCGGTAGAAGCCGCTGTTGAAGCCACCCGGCTGGGGGCCTATGATTTTCTTGAGAAACCTTTATCTTTAGCAAAATTATTATTGATTGTAGAGCGGGCATTAGAGGCTGGCAGTCTGCAAATTGAAAATGCCGGTCTTAGACAGCAATTGGTTGCTGATATTGAACCGGTCGGCAAGAGCGCCGCCGTTGCCAGAATTAAAGAGCAATTAAAACGCTTGGCTCAACATGAAGCCAAGGTGTTGTTTGTCGGAGAAGCCGGTGTAGGTAAAGAGCTGTATGCACGTTATCTGCATAACAACAGTGCGCATCGGGATGGGCCTTTTATCGATGTGGCAGTAGGAAGTATATCGCCGGAAAATTCGGCGGTAGAGTTTTTTGGCAAGGAAAGCTCGGGTAAGGTTTATCCCGGCCTGTTGGAGCGAGCGCATAAAGGGACATTATTTTTGAGTGAAATCGGCGGCATGGACAAGGAGACCCAGTTGCGACTGCTCAGCGCCCTGGAATCAAGTTCATTTTTGCGGGTAGGCGGTAGCGAGCCGGTGCGTGTTGATGCCAGGGTGGTGGCATCAACACGCATTGCTATGGAGGAAGAGGTTAAGTCCGGGCGGTTCAGGCAGGATCTGTATTATTTGCTTAATGAGGTCACTCTCGATATTCCACCGCTTCGTGAGCATAGTGAGGATGTCCCCGGGCTGTTAAGTTTTTATGTCGATTTTTTTGTCAATCAGGATAAACTGGCTTTTCGCAGGTTTTCCATGGCGGCGCAGAATTTTTTACGAAATTACAGTTGGCGCGGCAATGTGCGGGAATTAAAAAATCTGGTGCAGCGTCTGATGATCCTGGGTGTCGGCGAAGATATAGAGCTGGATGAAGTAAAGTCGGCTCTAGGGTCGGTAGGCAGTGATTTGATGATTTCTTCATCGGTGCCTGATTTCTTTAATCTGCCGTTAAAAGAGGCCAGGGATCATTTTGAAAAAGCCTATCTGGAATATCATTTTGAACGCACAGGCGGCAGTGTCGCAAAATTATCGGCTGCAGTGGGTATGGAGAGAACACATCTTTATCGCAAATTACACTCATTGAATATCAAGTTATGACTTAGGTAAAAGGTACAAGGTATAAGGTGAAAAAAGCATAGCTCTTGTTCCTCTCGCCTTTCGCCTTTTACCTGAATCAAAATAAACATTGAAAAAAGTGATAATGTTCAGTATAATCCTCGCTCTTTTATTGAGCCTTTAATAGCAAGACTTAAGTAACGATGAAAACATTTAGTGCAAAACCCGCAGAAGTTAAGCGCGATTGGTACGTTGTTAATGCGGAAGGCAAGACGCTTGGGCGTTTGGCTTCTGAAATTGCGCGTCGACTTCGCGGTAAACACAAACCAGAATATACACCGCACGTTGATACCGGTGATTACATTATTGTAGTAAATGCAGAGAAAATAGGCGTTACCGGCAATAAAGAAAAAGATAAGCTGTATCAGCATCACACAGGCTATATCGGAAACTTAAAAACCGTAAGCCTGGGTAAATTAAGAAAAACGTTCCCTGATCGTATCCTCAATACAGCAGTTAAAGGGATGTTACCTAACAATCCACTGGGGCGTGCAATGTTCAAGAAATTGAAGGTTTATGCAGGTCCTGAACACGATCATCAGGCTCAACAGCCAAAAAATTTAGTATTATAAGCGGGTAAGGCCATGGCAGTAGCTCAGTATTATGGAACAGGTCGTCGTAAAAGTGCTATAGCGCGCGTTTACGCAACAAAAGGCACTGGAAAAATCACCATTAACACAAAAACTATCGAAGATTATTTTGGCCGCAAGACTGACCAGATGGTTTCTCGTCAAGCGCTACAGTGTGTTGATATGGAAAGCAATTTCGATATAAACGTGATTGTTAAGGGCGGTGGACCTTCTGGTCAGGCGGGCGCTATTCGCCACGGTTTGACGCGGGCATTGATGGCATATGACGAAGCCTTGCGTCCAGCTCTTAGAAAAGCCGGTTTTGTTACTCGCGATTCACGTATTGTAGAACGTAAAAAAGTTGGCTTGCACAAGGCCAGAAAACGCCCGCAATACTCAAAACGTTAATCGACTATTTCATGATAGGGCATTTGCCTTAGTCATGATGAAAAAATGGAAGGCCGCATTTGTAAAAATGCGGCCTTTTTTTTGGTTAATAATATTGTATATTCACGTAGAATACGATTTTTCGAAAAATCTACAGCTCCTCGATTACCGATATTTGTAAGTTAGTTTGCAATTTTTATAACGACCAGAGTATCCAACATTGAATAATTTACAACCGCAACAGGAAGATCAGCAGACAATAGGTACCATTGTTGAAGTTCATGGCCCGGTCGTGATTATTGATTGCACGCGGCTCCCCCCGTTGCATCAGGCATTATCTGCCCGGCTTGATCATCGAATTTATCTTTTCGAAGTACATCAACATCTCGATGAACGCCATGTCAGGGCGATTACGTTGCATGGCACCGCCGGTCTGAGCCGGGGTCTGGCCGTGTTCGATACCGGCGCGCCCTTGCAAGTGCCGGTGTCCGAACATTGTCTGGGCCGGTTATTGAATATATTTGGCGAACCACTGGACGGACAGCCCGCTTTACCTGCAAACGAGTTCCGCAATATTCACGCCAAACCGCTAGCGTTATCTGAAGCCATAGGTATGAGCGGTATTTTGCAGACCGGCATTAAAGTTATCGATTTGCTCTGTCCATTCGTCAAAGGTGGAAAAACCGGATTATTCGGCGGCGCCGGGGTTGGTAAAACCGTGCTGGTGATGGAGTTTATCCATGCTGTTTCCGCGATCCATAAGGGTGTTTCGGTTTTTGCCGGAGTTGGTGAACGTATCCGCGAAGCTCATGAATTATGGCGGGAAATGCAGCAAGCCGGTGTTATGTCCGATACCCTGATGGTTTTTGGGCAAATGGATGAATCGCCCGGCGTACGTTTCCGGGTTGGCCTGTCGGCATTAACCTATGCCGAATACCTGCGCGATACCTTGCATAAGGAGGTACTGTTTGTGATGGATAATGTATTCCGATTCGTCCAGGCCGGCAGTGAAATATCCAGTCTGCTGGGCCGTATGCCGGCTACGGTGGGTTATCAGCCGACTTTGACTACGGAAGTGGCTGAACTCGAGGATCGCATTCTTTCCACCCGGCAGGGCGCCATTACCTCGGTACAGGCCGTCTATGTCCCTGCCGATGATATGACTGACCCAGCTGTCAGCGCGATACTCAGCCATCTGGATACCATTGTTATTTTATCGAGGGATCAGGCCAGCAAAGGCATTTACCCTGCGGTCGATCCGCTTTTGTCAAGCAGTAACCTGATGGACCGTCATACGCTGGGCGACCATCATTATACCGTTGCCAATGGGGTTCGTGAACATCTTGCACGTTATCATGAACTGGAGGATATTATCGCGATGCTCGGTATCGAAGAGCTGTCCGAAACCGATCGCAAAATTGTGATGCGAGCTCGTAAATTGCAACGTTATCTAACCCAGCCGTTTTCGGTTTTAGCCCAACACACACGGCAAATCGGGGTATCCGTTGCGCTTGAGCAAACCTTGACCGATTGCGAAGCTTTTTTAGCCGGGGACTACGATGACGTGTCGGAAGAGCAATGCTATATGCGCGGATCGATGCAGGATTTGTAATGAGCCAGTTTGTGCTGAACTTGCTTGACGCAACGCACGAGCAACGGATCACCGGCGTCGTTTCCTTTATAGGTGAAGATGCTTCGGGCAGTTTTGGAATCCTGCCCAATCATGAGCGGTTTATGACCACGCTGGTTTTCGGACTGGCGCGTTTTCGGTTGATCACGGAAGAGTGGCAATATCTGGCTTTGCCGGGAGCGGTAGTCTATTTCAACAATAATGAGCTGACACTGAGCACCCGGCATTTTCTGATTGACACAGACCTTGAACGGGTCAGTTTGTTATTGGAACAGCAATTGATAACAGAGGAAGAAAATCTGCGCGCGACCCGGGAAAGTCTGCACCGGATGGAACAGGCCATGCTTAAACGCTTGTGGGCTTTAAAACGCAAAACAATTTAGCAGTTATGAATAATCATCGGCAAAACCTGAAAAAAAAGATTGATAACCAGGTTAAACGCATTAAAAAGGCGGAACATGATAGACCGAATCTGTTATCACAAACCGTCAATCTCAGTACAATGGTTCTGGTCATGCTGGTGCCTATCATCGCAGGCGCCTATCTGGGGCATTGGCTGGACGGAATGATGGCAGGTTATTCCATGCGCTGGACGATCAGTCTATTGTTGATCGGCATCGTAATCGGTATTTTTAACGTGTATTTTCTGATTAAAGACTAATGAAAGGGATGCTTTGATGGAAAACGAATTTGCCTTTGTGCTCGGACCAGTGGCAATAAATGCGTCGGTCATCACGACCTGGGGTATTATGCTGCTGTTGACGGTACTGGCCTGGCTTTCGACACGCAACCTGAAAATGTTGCCCAGTTCGATTCAGACTATCGTCGAAGGTATTATTGCAGCCATTGATGACGCCATTGTTGCAGTCGCGCCGGAACATGGGCGGCAAATTATGCCCTTTATTGCTTCCCTTTGGCTGTTTTTGATCGTTGCCAATCTGGTAGGCTTGATCCCGGGTCTGCATTCGCCTACCCGTGACCTTTCCGTGACCTCGGCACTGGCGTGTCTGGTGTTTTTTTCAGTGCACTGGTTTGGCATAAAGGCGCTGGGATTAAAAAATTATCTGCATCATTACCTGAAGCCTAGCCCGATTTTGCTGCCTTTTCATATTATCAGTGAAATTACCCGGTCCCTGGCCCTGGCCATCCGTTTATTTGGCAATATGATGAGTCTGGATATGGCGGCCTTAATGATTTTACTGGTTGCCGGTTTTCTCGCACCAATTCCGATTCTGATGTTACATATCATCGAGGCACTGGTACAGGCTTATATTTTCGGGATGCTCGCACTCGTCTATCTGGCCAGCGCCATTCAATCCCAGCAACTTAACGCACCGGAGTAACTTATGACCGATATATCCCTGATTGTCCTTGGATCTACCGTTGCCGCTATAATCGGCATTGCTTTAGGCGTGATGCTGCCTGCCATTGCCATGGGTAAAGCCATCGGCAGTGCACTTGATGCCATAGCACGACAACCGGAATCGGAACGGTCTATTTTGCGCACCTTGTTTATCGGTTTGGCTATGATTGAATCACTGGCCATCTATTGCCTAGTGATTATACTGATCGTGCTGTTTAGAAACCCGTTGCTTGAATACATTCTCAAATAAAATAGCCAGTCGAAATTAACATGGAATTCAGCTTATCGACTTTTGTACTCGAAATTATCAATTTCCTGATTCTGATCTGGATTTTGCAGCGGCTTTTTTATAAACCGTTGCTGGAAGTGATTGACAGGCGTAAGCAGCATATTGATCAATCGCTTGCCGATGCAAAAAAACTGCATCAAGAGGCGGATGAACTGCGCAGCCTTTATGAAAACCGGCAGAAGCTTTGGATGCAGGAAAAAAGGGCGGCGCTCAATGCACTGCACCGGCAAATCGAAGCCGAAAAAAGCACTCAAATGGACAAGCTTCATGTCGAACTTGAACAGGAACGGCAAAAAGCCAAGGTATCCCTTACCCGCCAACAGCAGGAACTTCAACAGCAAGCCGAAAAACAGGCATTGCAAAACGGCGCCCGCTTTGCCGGGCTGCTGCTGCAACAGGCTGCAGGGCCGGAGATGGAGACGCGCTTGTTTGCAATGCTAATCGACCATCTCGAGGCCATGCCGGAAGACTGCCGACTTTGCCTGCAAATGCTCGAGCATAAAAAAGCGGTCGCCATTAAAGTGACCAGTGTTTTCCCGTTTACCACTGAGCTGAGGCAACAGTTGGAGCAAAAACTGGGCTCATTAATCAATAGTCCGGTTAATGTTAAATATTACCAAGATCCCTCGCTTATCGCGGGTATCCGCATCGATATCGGCGCCTGGGTTTTGCACGCCAACCTGAAACACGAATTGGCAGGTTTTGCCGAGATAGCTTATGAGTCCGAATAAGCCTAAAAGTCCTCTGGAAAAACAGGCGGACTGGTTATCCCGCTATCAGCTTGGGCTACGGGTTACCGAACAGGGGACTGTTGTCTCCGTTGGCGACGGCATCACCTGGATTAAGGGCCTGTCTTCCGCAGCCATCGAAGATATAATGATTTTTGCCGATGGCAGCCGGGGCATGGTATTCGACCTTAACCGGGATCTCATCGGCGCCATTTTACTTTATGAAACCGAAGCACTCACTGCCGGCACTACCGTTCGCCATGCACGTCATCCTCTCAGCATCCCCGTCGGAGACGATTTTATAGGGCGTATAATCGACCCATTGGGTGCGCCGCTGGACGGACAGGCGCCGCCAGCCGTTATCGGAAGGGGAAGCCTCGAGCAGGGCTCACCTCCGATCATAGCAAGGGACTTTGTTCATAAGCCTTTATATACCGGCCTTAAAATTATCGACACGCTGATTCCGATAGGCAAAGGGCAACGGCAATTGATTATTGGCGATGAAGGCCTGGGCAGAACATCAATCGCCATCGACACCGTCATCAATCAAAAAGCTAAGGATGTCATCTGTATCTATGTAATGATCGGCCAGAAACGCTCTGCAGTCGTCAGTACGATAGAAACTCTGAGAGCACATGATGCACTGGAGTACACTGTCTGCGTCGTCGCCGAAGCCAGCGCGTTGCCGGGTTTACAGTATATTGCCCCGTTTGCAGGGTGTGCGCAGGCCGAATACTGGATGGCGCAGGGGCGTGATACGCTGATTATTTACGATGACCTGTCCACCCATGCCAGAACCTATCGGGAACTGTCCCTGCTGCTGCGCCGACCGCCGGGACGAGAGGCCTATCCCGGCGATATCTTCTTTGTCCATTCGCGTCTTCTGGAGCGCTCAACCTGTTTAAATGCCGAAAACGGCGGCGGCAGCATGACCGCATTACCCATCGTCGAAACCAAGCAGGGTGAAATTGCCGCCTATATTCCAACTAATCTTATTTCCATTACCGATGGCCAAATCTATCTTGATAAGGATTTGTTTACTTCAGGATTTCGCCCGGCTATCGATATTGCCAGATCGGTATCGCGGATAGGCGGCAAGGCTCAGCATTCAAGTATCCGTGATCAGGCGGGTCAAATGAAGCTGGATTATTTACAGTTTCTCGAACTGGAGGCGTTTACCCGCTTTGGCCAGCGCCTGGAAGCCACAATGGAAGCGCGGATCAAACGCGGGCGGCTGTTACGGGAAATACTAAAACAGGATCGGTTGACGCCGCTGAGTTGTCATTTTCAACTGGCCTGGCTGACCGCATTTAATGACGGTTTTTTTAATACTGTAGAACCCAAGGAAATAGCCGGGTATTTGGCAAAAATCGAACAAGGTATCGCATCCACGACGCTGACATTGGACAGCAGCCATGAGCAATGGCAACAAGCTATCAGCGATTGGTTTAACATTGGCGTCAAGCAGTTGTCATGAGCCGAAGCCGCAAACTGCAACTGCATATCACTCAGATGGAGGATATACGCGCGATATTAAATTCGATGAAAAACCTGGCTTTCATAGAAACTCATAAACTGGCCCGGTTTCAAATCATGCAGGGTCAGGCAGTGGCTAATATTGAAAATGCGGCTATGGATTTTCTGGATTATTATCCCTGCTTACCGATTGCTGATGAAAGCGTCACGCGAATTTGTATTTTGGTGGGTGCTGAGCGTGGTTTTTGCGGTGATTTTAATGAAAGCCTGATTAATTCTATTACAACAGAGTCCTATTCAGGCATAATTGCAATCGGAAGCAGACTTTGTAACAGACTGATAGATAATCCTGTTGAAGTAGTAGCCTCAATTGACGGTGCCAATGTCGCGGAAGAAGTGCCGGCCATCCTTAACCGGCTGATTGATACGATCAGTTCATTGCAGGCTTATAGAGGCGATTTTAGTCTCACGCTGAGATCCAGGCAGGCTAATGTCGGCCCCACACTACAGTTGACTGCTGTTTATCACGATAACGCATCCGGTCAAATCGCACTGCGGCAGATACTTCCGCCTTTTCCCCGGCAACAAAAACGAGTGCTTCGTTATGGAAGTCCACCGGTACTTAACCTGGAACCGGCCGATTTTTTTTCTAACCTGATAGATCATTACCTGTTCGCCGTGCTAAATGAAATTTTTTACATTTCGTTAATGGCCGAAAATCAGCGACGTTTACAGCATTTGGAAGGCGCTGTAAAACATCTGGATGATGAAACTGTGAATCTGCGCCGAAAATCCCAGATTTATCGTCAGGAAGAAATTACTGAAGAAATTGAGGTTATTTTGTTAAACTCCGAAATCATTTAAAAAAAACAAATCGAAAAGTGATTTTTCAGGATTAATCTAACAAAATAAACTATATAGTACTTGAAAAATGATTTTTTCTATCAGCAATGTTAGAATTCATCTACTTTTTACCAAGCAGATTTAACGGATGTCGACAGATCCTCATAAAACACCTTATGCTCCTTCCGTACTGGAATTTAAGAGCAGTACTTTTTCCGTACCCGTCCTGGTCTTGTCCAGTGATGATTTGGTTGCTATTGAACAGCAACTTCAAGAAAAAATCAGTCTCGCGCCCGAGTTTTTTAGAAATTCACCTTTGGTGCTGGACTTGCAGGAGTTGAATAAAAAAGGCTACGATATTGACTTTGCAGTGCTTGCAGACATTGTTCGCAAGTCCGGATTATTGCCGATAGGGGTACGTGGCGGTAACGTGCAACAAAATAAACAGGCGCTAGAGCTGCTTATTCCTGTTTATTCTATTCATAGTAGTGGTGTATCCGCCGACACTCAAAAGCAAAAGACAATTATGCCGACTCCCGAGCCGGTAACAGATAGCGCCTCAACAACACTAATTACTCAACCCATCCGTTCCGGGCAGCGTATTTATTCATCGGGTGATTTGATTATTTTGGCTCAAGTCAGCGCCGGCGCGGAAATTATGGCCGAGGGTAATATACACGTCTACAGTACATTAAGAGGACGAGCGCTGGCGGGTGTGCAGGGCAATACCGAAGCGCGTATTTTCTGTTCTGATTTGCAGGCAGAGCTTATCTCAATTGCCGGAAATTATAAGATCAGCGAAGATTTGGATGAAACGGTACGCAAGAAACCGGTACAGATCTATTTGCAAAACCAAACTTTAATCATTAAAGATATTGCATAATATCACTCTAGTGGAGGAAACAAGTGGCAAGAATCATAGTCGTAACATCGGGTAAGGGCGGGGTTGGTAAAACAACAACCAGCGCTGCTATAGCCATGGGGCTTGCAAAAAAAGGTCACAAAACAGCAGTTATTGATTTTGATGTGGGTTTACGGAATCTGGATTTAATCATGGGCTGTGAGCGCCGCGTTGTTTATGATTTTGTCAATGTCATCAATGGCGAAGCCAGCCTGAATCAGGCATTGATTCGCGATAAAAACTGCAAACAGCTTTACATTTTGCCGGCCTCGCAAACGCGCGATAAAGATGCGCTTAGCCAGGAAGGTGTCGGTAAAATTTTAGATGCACTGAAAAAAGATTTTAAATATATTGTCTGTGATTCTCCTGCCGGCATTGAAAAAGGCGCTCATTTGGCCATGTATTTTGCAGATGATGCCTTTGTGGTAACCAATCCGGAAGTTTCTTCAGTGCGGGACTCAGATCGTATGCTAGGCATTTTAGCCAGCAAATCGCGCAGAGCAGAGCGAAACGAAGAGCCCATCAAAGAATACCTTTTGCTCTCCCGCTACTCACCGGACAGAGTAAAATTGGGTGAAATGCTGAGTGTGGATGATGTACAGGAAATTTTATCGCTGCATTTATTGGGCGTTATTCCAGAGTCAAAATCAGTCTTAAATGCATCAAATTCAGGAATACCCGTAATTCTTGACGAAAAAAGCGATGCGGGTCAGGCTTATGCGGATATTGTTGCCCGCTATTTAGGTGAAGACAGGCCGCATCGATTTATCGATGACAAAAAAGGCTTCTTTGGGAAGTTCTTTGGGAGTAAGTAATGAGTTTACTGGATTATTTTAAAATATCTAAAGTCAGTTCTGCATCCCTTGCTAAGGAAAGGCTGCAAATTCTGGTTGCTCATGAACGCTCCTCCCGTAACCAGCCATCCTACCTTCCTCAATTACAAAAAGAATTGCTCGAGGTTATCCGGAAATACGTTAACGTAGAACAGGATGCCATATCCGTTAATTTTGAACAGGATGAAGATCAGGAAACACTTGAATTAAATATCGTGCTGCCTGAATCTCATGCTAA
>JAQTMV010000059.1 GCA_028714175.1 Methylococcales bacterium | reverse complement strand
GTAGTTGAGCGACGGTGTTTTTTAGCATTTATTTTCAATGAGTTCCAGTCTGTTTTTCAATCTACACGAATCCATAAGCCGGGAAATTAAAATATATGCTAACTTATTGTATTTCGACAGCCTAGGCTGGCGCTGTCCTGCAACCAAGCGGCGGCGCAAGGTATATTTACCCGCTCAGATTCATATAAAGGATTCAGGTAATATTTTCCGGCGTTGGTTTTCAAATTCCGTTAATGGAAACAGTTTTGATATTGACGAACTCTCGAATGCCTTCAGCGGCCAGCTCCCGTCCATATCCGGAAGCCTTGATTCCGCCAAACGGCAGACGCGGGTCAGAGGCTACAATACTATTGACGAAGATACAGCCGGCTTCAATAGAATCTATGGCTCGCTCCATTTCGTTTTTATCCTGTGTAAAAATCGCTGAACCCAGTCCGAAGCGAGTATTATTAGCCAATGTGATCGCTTCTTCTAAATTCTGTACTCTAAAGAGACTGGCAACCGGGCCGAATAATTCATCCTGCGCAGCAGGAGCATCCCAGGGTATGTTTTCCAGAATACCGGGCCTATAAAAATACCCCGGCCCGGTAATTGGCTCCGCGCCGGTTACCCGTTTGGCGCCTTTTTTCAGGGAATCATTGATTTGTTTGTTAAGATAATCGCGGGTGTTCGCCATGGCCAATGGGCCAATATCCATGGCTTCATCCATAGGATTGCCCACTTTAAGCGCTTCGAATTTATCTTTTAGCGCAGCACGAAAGTTGTCATAAACAGCTGTGTGAATAATAAAACGTTTGGCAGCAATGCAGGATTGTCCGTTATTCTGAATACGGGCCAGCAGTGCCTTTTGAACGGCATCGTCCAGATCAGCCGAAGGCATGACGATAAAAGGATCGCTGCCGCCCAGTTCCAGCACGGTTTTTTTAATTTGCGAGCCGGCAAGAATGGCTACAGTAGCGCCTGCCTTTTCGGAGCCGGTCAACGTCACCGCTTTTACACGGTTATCGGTCAATATTTTTTCGACCTTATTTGCACCGACTAACAGCGTTTGAAATACACCGTCTGCAAATCCGGCACGCCTGATTATTTCCTCGATGGCCAGTGCGGCCTGCGGCACATTGGAGGCATGTTTCAAAAGCGCTGTATTTCCGGCCATTAACGCGGGAACTGCAAACCGAAACACCTGCCAGAAGGGAAAATTCCACGGCATGATAGCCAGGACAGTACCTAAGGGCTGATAACGGACAAATGACTTCATGCTGTCTGTTTTGACAGGTTGATCCGCCAAAAATATAGGTGCATTTTCAGCATAATAACGGCATACCCCGGCACATTTTTTGATTTCCTGCTGCGCAGCATGATAGGTCTTTCCCATCTCCAGTGTCAGGATTCTGGCAAATTTGTCTTGCTCGCTGTCAAGAATTTTGGCGACAGCTTCCATTTTATTTGCACGCCTGGCAAGGGAAAGGAATTTTTGCGATGCAAAAGCTCGTACAGATCGACTCAGCATTTCATCAATTTCTGAGTCATTATGTTCGCTATATTCTGCAAGAATTTCTTCGGTTGCCGGATTAATGCTACGAAGTATCATATTAGGTATCCTTTGTTTTCAAGTTTGGGACTTTACCTGCATAATCTTTGCAGGCAGAGCGTTCAGGAAGGCTGAATCCCGAATGGATTTGCCAAAATCAAGCTTATTAATTCACACAGATCAGTCGATTTGCAGTATTATTGCCCACCAAAAACGAGCGCGGCAGGTCTTATAAGACTTGCTGATCAGGCAACTTAACATAAGAAAAGGTTTTTAACCTCATGGAATATAAAGCTAGCGTTAATAAACTGACTCAGCCCCTGGTAAAATATCTGATTGAGAATGCAGACAAATTACGCCTGGGTGTAGAAAACCTGGAAAATGGCTGCACTGTTATTGATGCGGGTATTAAAGTACCTGGCGGCCTCGAAGCGGGGCGCATTATCGCTGAAATTTGTCTGGGTGGCATGGGTACGGTCGCGCTTAGTCACAGCGCTTATACCGATAACTGGCCGCTGTCGGTTAATGTGCACACGGGCAATCCGGTGCTGGGCTGTTTGGGCAGTCAATATGCCGGCTGGAGTTTAGCGCATGAAAAATATTACGCACTGGGTTCAGGTCCTGCCCGGGCAATGGCAACCAAGCTAAAAGACGGCCGGCAAGAACCCGTTGAAGAGTTATATAAGGAATTGGGCTATCAGGACGAAGCCGAGTCTACAGTGCTAGTGATTGAAAATGATGCTTTTCCGCCTGTAGCTATTGTTGAAAAAGTCGCGGCAGCTTGTACAGTTGATTCGTCAAAATTGACCATTATCGTTACCCCTACCAGCAGTCTGGCGGGTGGCGTGCAGGTGGTGGCGAGAGTGCTGGAAGTGGCCATGCATAAAGCTCACGCTCTGCATTTTCCGTTAGATAATATTGTTGACGGTAGCGGCAGTGCGCCGATTTGTCCGCCGCATCCAAACTTTGTTAAAGCAATGGGGCGAACCAATGATGCCATTTTATTTGCAGGACTTGTGCATTTGTTTGTAAAAGGCAGTGATGAAGCGGCAGAAAAACTGGCCAGGGAATTACCCAGTTCAACGTCCAAGGATTATGGCAAACCGTTTGCGGAAATCTTTAAACGTTATGAATACGACTTCTTTAAAATTGATCCGATGTTGTTTAGCCCGGCCAGTGTGATTGTGACTGCTGTGGATTCGGGCAACAGTTACCGTGCCGGAAAACTGGATAATGCCTTGTTGGATCAGTCATTCGGGGCATAAGTACAGGCGTGGGCCGTATCGCCATTTTTACCGATGATCCAGGGTGGCATGGAAAACAATTGCGCCGTGCTTTTGCCGGTCTGGGTTACAGCAGTGAATATGTTTCGTTGACAGAATGCCGGTTTACTATTGAATCCAGGCAGCAACCGCTTGTTATTCCGGGTTTTGAAAAAGCTTTGCCGGATGCAGCCTTTGTTCGAGGTGTGCCGGGTGGTTCGCTTGAAGAGGTCGTGTTATATCTGGATATTCTTCATGCTTTAAAAGCGATGAACGTTCCCGTTTATAATGACGGTCATGCTGTAGAACGCAGTGTTGACAAGGGTATGACCAGCTTTTTACTGCATCATGCCGGATTGCCTACGCCATTGACATGGGTGTTGCGCAATAGAGCCGATGCCTTGAGCATTGCTGAAAATGAATTAAAAAAAGGTCATTTGTTGATAAGCAAACCCTTGTTCGGTTCACAAGGCGAGGGTATACGGCGTATCGAAAAAATGACGGATTTATTTTGGTTGACCAATAGTCATGGCGTTTATTATCTGCAACGATTTGTGCATTGTTCCGGTGCTGGTTTTTCTGATCATCGGGTGTTTGTCATTAATGGCCGGGCTGTTGCCGCTATGCGCAGGCGTGGAAAATCGTGGTTAAATAATGTAGCGCGCGGGGCAAGTTGTGAACAGATTGACTTGGAGCCAAAACTGACTGAATTGGCTATCAAGGCGGCGGCGGCATTAGCGATGGACTACGCAGGCGTGGATATTATTGAAGATAAAGCAGGGCATTACACCATCATTGAAGTGAACAGTATTCCGGCATGGAAAGGACTGGAAAGTGTTTGTGACGTCACTATTGCAGATTTATTGGCGGAAGATTTGATAACTCGACGTATTAAAACCCTATGATTTCGCCTCAGCAACTTGCTGAACTTTATCGCGAAGCCTGTGAAATCGAATTACAGGCATTTAAACCGGGCAACGTCAGCGTTTATTCTGAGGGGCATGATATGACAGTCGCTGACTTCAGGATTAGCGCCGAGGTCAGCGCTGCGCCGCTTTGTAATCCCGATTATTGTCTGGGCGAAAAAATATTTTATGCTGTCAAAAATACCCGTGAAGCAGTGGCTTGTAACACCAATTTAGGGATTATTTTGTTGTGCGCCCCGTTAATACAGGCAATCAGTTATGCGCATCCGGATTTGACACTAAGACAAGCTTTGCGTCAGGTTCTAACAACGACAACTTTAGAGGATGCTGACTGGGTTTTTAAGGCAATCACACTGGCATCACCGGGCGGTCTAGGCGGTTCTGATGAGCAGGATGTCAAGACCCAGGCAACTGTTACTTTAACCGAAGCTATGCAACTTGCGGCCGCGAAAGATCGTATTGCGCTTCAATATGTCACAGATTATAAAGATATTTTTGATTTTACAGTTTTAATTTATTATAATGCCATGAGTAAATGGGGCGATCAGGGTTGGGCGGTGGTGTCAGTGTATGCTGACTTATTACGCCAATTTCCTGATAGCCACATTGAAAGAAAATACGGTGATCAGCACTCTGAAATGGTAGCTAGTAAGATGACTTTGCTAAGTGAGGAGTTGTCCAAAACGAATAATCCTGAGCGCGTTATGCCATTGCTTTTTAGCATGGATCAGGAGCTTAAATCCAGGGGTGTGAATCCGGGGACTGCGGCAGATATAACCGTAGCAACGGTATTGACGGTATTTTTAGAAGATTTATTAGTAACTGTTAATAAATCTGCGCAATAAGATGGTTAAAAACAATTAAAGGGACACCAAAAGTGTCAATATTAGCTCAAATTTTTTCAACTTTTTCTTCACAGGGGAAAACAAGCATGGCAAAAATCAATAAATTGTGCGTTGGCGAATCTTTAGTAGGTGAAGGCAACGAAATTGCCCACGTTGACTTGATGGTTGGACCAAGAGGTTCAGCTGCTGAGTCTGCATTCGCAAACGCTCTAACAAACAACAAAGACGGCTTTTCCTGCCTGCTAGCTCTTGTTGCGCCTAACCTGATGGTTAAGCCTGCAACTGTTTTGTACAACAAGGTAACCATTAAAGGCGGCAAGCAAGCTGTGCAAATGTTTGGCCCAGCTCAACGTGCTGTAGCCATGGCTGTTGCTGAATGTGTAGAAGACGGCACTATCCCGGCTGATGAAGCTGATGATTTATTCATCACAGTTGGTGTATTCATTCACTGGCACGCTGATGATGATGCAAAAATTGAAAAATTCAACTATGAAGCAACTAAAGAAGCGCTTAAACGTGCTGTTACCGGATCACCAACAGCTAAAGAAGTTGTTGCTGCAAAAGCTACAGCTAAACATCCGTTCGCAGTTAACAACGAATAAGCTATGATTTGGATCAGGGTAGTATAACCTGACAACAAAAGTTGTTAAAAATACCCCGGTTTGCCGGGGTATTTTTTGTCTACAGGTTTTTAATATCTTCACGCCTGATAGCACCGGAATGTAGCGCACTGGCAATAAGCACCTGTTGCACGCCAACTTGTTTTAGTGCCTGTAAATCATTAATATCTCTTATTCCTCCTGCGGCAATAAAGTTTTTATGCGGATATTGCCTGCAAAACCAGTTCAACTTATCCAGATCAGGCCCCTGATTACTGCCGACCCGATTTAAGGTCATGATGATAATGGTATCCGGCCATAAATCCTGATTTGAAAACAGGCTTTTTGACCCTAATGCTTCAAAAGCAGAGTAATCCAGAGACAGAATAAAGCGCTTGTCGAAAGCATCAAGTTCTGAAAGCGTTTCATCGCTATAACATTCACTGCCCAATACGGGTAAATAATTACCGGTATGCTTTTTATGGCGCCGATAACCGCTATCTACCCAAAACAAAATATGCGGAAAATAAGCCAGTATATCGCTGATTAAATTGTCATGATCACCCTGATCAGTAATCGCATTCAAATCCGCAATATAGACTGTATCAAAGGCATAGACACCCAAAAACGCTTCGATGACTTGATAAATGTCTGAAGATTGGCACAAGTGGGTACAGATGGGCTGGTATTGTTCACGCAGTCCCTGTTGGGCATGAACTACAACACCATTTTTTAAATCGATTACCGGAATTATTTTCATGGATAAAGCCGCTGTCGTTGTTCCAGTGATAAAATGTGCTTATGAAAATTCTAGTGTTTGAGTATATCACTGGCGGCGGTTTTAATAAGCAGATGCTGCCGGATTCTTTGGCAAGAGAGGGACGTTTGATGCTACAGGCGCTGCTCGATAATCTGTCCGGAATAAGCGGCATGGAGCTTGTGGTTATGCTGGATAGCCGCGTTAATGGCTCAGTAAGCACGACTGGAATCAATGCCATTATTATCAACCCGGAACACAATAGCCATGAAGAATTTACGCGTCTGGCCCTATGCTGTGATGCCGTATGGCCGATAGCCCCCGAATTCGATAATATATTACAGACGTTGTGTCACTCCGTTGAGTTGATGGGTAAGATATTATTGACATCGCCTGCCCGGGCTGTTGCTATAACGGGCAATAAATTTAACACCTATCAGCACCTCAAACAGCATCATATCGCCACTGTACCAACCCGGAAGTTGAAATACAGGCGCGGATTCATCCGCACAACGCGAATAAATCCGCGCCTGCATGACGGCGAATGGATGATAAAGCCCGTTGATGGCGCAGGCTGTGCCGACAGTTATTTAATCACTGACCCGAAAGACGTTGAGCTTATGCTTACACGTAAAGGCCAATATGTCATTCAGCCTCATATTCAAGGTAAAAAAACCAGCCTTTCCTGCTTATTCAGGCGAGGCAAGGGTTGGCTGCTGTGTGCCAACTTACAGCAGTTCAACATTATCAACAGGCAATATCACCTGGCAGAAATCATCGTGAATCATCATTCTGATCCGGGTGCATATCAGAATGTGCTTGATAATATCGCCCGAGCTTTGCCTGAATTATGGGGTTATGCCGGCATTGACTTAATCGAAACAAACGATGAATTATTAGTTCTTGAAATAAACCCGCGACTGACCACTTCATTCGTGGGCATTTATGCAGCGCTCGGTATTAATGTTGCCGAAACTGTGTTGCAGTTACTGGAAAGCAAACCAATGCTCAACCCGGTTTGCAACAGGCAAATCAGCATTAAAATGGAACAAAATGATACCAACTAATGTTGTCGGTTGGGATATAGGAGGCGCGCACGTTAAAGCAGCAGCCATCAATCCAGAGGGAGGAATTATCACTATTTATCAGCAACCCTGTTCGTTATGGAAAGGCATTGAGCAATTGCGGGAGGCTGTTGACTGCATTATGCAGACCCTGACCGATGAAAATTATTGCCATGCCATCACGATGACCGGCGAACTGGTTGATTTGTTTGAACATCGGGAAGATGGCGTTAAGCAGATTATCGATACGATGACAAGGCTGTTACCTGAAAAGCGTTGCTTGATATTTGCAGGCAAGTACGGTTTTTTGAAAGCGGAGCAGGTTGAAGCCAGGCATTATCAAGCTATAGCCTCAGCCAACTGGCTGGCTAGCGGCTCCTTTGCCGCTCAGAAAGTAGCTAGCGGCTTGTTTGTCGATATAGGCAGTACCACTACGGATATTCTCTTGCTCAATGACGGCAAGGTTTTGGCAGAAGGCTACACTGATTACCAGCGCTTACTATCACAAGAACTTATTTATACCGGCATCGTCAGAACGGCTGTGATGGCGGTAGCGCAAACAGCGCTTGATCAAGGTCAGGAAATCGGTCTGATGGCGGAATACTTTGCCACGATGGCGGACGTCTACCGCGTCACCGGAGAACTCAAAGAATTGCACGACCAATGCGAAACCGCAGATGGCGCTGAAAAAACCATCGCTGCCAGCGCCAGACGCTTATCGCGCATGATAGGCTGTGATTTTTTTCCGGATGAATTGCCGCGTTGGCAACACTTCGCTGAAAACATTCGCACCCGGCAACTACAAAAAATACAACAGGGTTGTGAGCGCCAACTGTTTGCACGCAGAGCTCGCGAGCATGGATTTTCTAAAAACAGTCCATTGATTGGCGCGGGAGTAGGGCGGTTTCTGGTTAAACAGATAGCATTGAATTTAGGTCATCCCTACCTGGATTTTTCTGATTTTTTTCCAGAACCTGAAAATCGAACAGGGATTACGGGTGCAGATTGTGCGCCTGCGGTTGCTGTAGCTTGCCTGGCAAGTAAATTTTATAGTGCCGATTAGTTGAAGATATACAGCACACAAGGAGATCACATGCCTGCTGTAAGACTCATACCCTGCCGGGCTATCCTGTGACCGGACAACAGCTTTATCGTCGCCCCGCGGTCCCGCGTTCGCTGAGGGGGAACGGCGGCGGGTAAATTCGAAGGCCATTGCTGTATTCAGGCATGGGAACGTCTGGCATAAAAAGCATGCCCGGTCTGCCCGGCTATGCGTGGTCAAGTCTTGCAATGCAACAAACATATCCAGTCGCGGATGTCTATCCAGGTCGTTTGACTTTTTTTACCTTCAGCACTATAGTCATGTCCATAGTCATATAAGGTATTATCATGAAAACCATCAAAGCATCCGAATTTAAAGCCAAGTGCCTGCAACTGATGAACGAAGTGGCGGATTCCGGCGATAGTATCGTCATCACCAAAAACGGCCAGCCGGTGGCACAACTATGCCCGGTAATCTCAAGACCTGCCACCCTCGCCGGTTGCCATAAAGGCAAAATCAGTATTGTTGGGGATATCGTGGGAACGTTGGGCGAACCGTGGGATGCCGAATGTTCGTCCTGCTAGACACCCATGCCTTAATTTGGCTCGACCAGGACGATCCCTCCCTGGGAGCCGAAGCACGAAATCGCGTCCTCCGGCCCAGTTAATCGTGGTGATTCCATTGTCTTTGCTTTCAATTTGTTCATGATTCTGATCTACCTTTATACTCTAATTTCCGATGGGTAGGTGTCTCAGGTCATATTGGCACAGGGGGTAGCCGCGCGTTTTAAAGTTTCGATCTTAACCAGGTCCTCTGCAAAAAGCATCGACACGGCCTGACCGGTTTCGACAACTTGGTCGGCAGTTTCCGCAACGCCGGTAAGAAAAAACTCAAGCCAGCCCTCCCAATTAACCGCCGTGCGCACGGCGGTTAAACGCTCGTAATAGGTGTAACGATTATTTTTGAAATACAAACTCAGATACAGAACAGGTTCTTTAAGGTTCCCCATGATAATGAGTAGAAACGCAATCAACAAGCGCCCGGTACGTCCGTTTCCGTCGAGAAAAGGATGGATAGTCTTAAATTGCACATGCACCAGCCTCGCGTCGATCAGCGACGAATAGGGACGATCCTCCAAGTGCAAATATTTCTCGAATTGATCGAGGCATTCCATCAAATGGTTTGGCGGAGGCGGAACGAACTGTGGACATACAGTCAGTGAATGGCGCATTACGCCAATCTGAGTTTTTCCGACGAAGTGGCCATCACGCTCTATATGTTTGGGATTATCGACAAAAATCGAAAGCTTAGGCAGATTTACGATCACGCTGACCGTCATTTGCGTACATGGTTTCCCAAGCTTCCTGGCTTTATTGCCTTCTGTGGTGGCGCGGCGGCAGGCCGTGACCTTGCCCTGTCCTGAATATATCGGACTGACCGGAGCCAGCTGCAATGATGGCAAGACGTTCGGGCAAATCCGCCCCCTTTTGAAAAATAATGACATGTATGCGGATAAGGCTTATCAGCTTTCCGCCGCCAAGATAACCGAGTCCGCACAAGAGCTTGGAATGCTGATGCCGATTATAAAAGAAAAAAGGCAAGATTACGAAAATCAAACGACGCCAGGCTTTATATTGATGGTGTAATTGGCTCAACGCTACAGTGGGCCAGCAAACTGATCAGGGTATAAACGCGATTTGTTCTTAGGGTAGCGGCAGGAAATTTAAACAGTGTTTGTGGGCTGAGTCCAATTTGCTATTTACGTAATTTGAGGTATATTGAAGATGTGTTTTAGCTAAAAAAAGAAGGTGTTCATATTATGGATAAATTAAAAATGCTCTTAATGATTGTCGCTGGATTTGTACTTATCTATTCGATTTTTGTTTTTCTTCCTATGATTTTCACCTACATATCTTCAGGTGATGTTCGGCCGCCGGAGTACGAACACAAATATTGATAGGTTTGAATATGCTTTTCATCTACATAACTTGTAGGTGATTTTCGACCTTATATATAGTTCATTGAATAGTTGTTTGAGCTGGTTGGGGAGAAGGGAGCTTTGGATTTTGATAAGCGACGCGATATTCGCCAAATTGCTTTGGTGGAATAGTCGACTGCGGTTCTTCATCACGGCAAAGGCATCGATATCCTCGTCGTCGGCCGTCCGCCGTATGAGTTCAAGATTGCTTTCCAAATCCCTCATACCTCCGATCGCAGGCGTTACCAGCATGGCTTCGAAAGGATAAACAAGTTTTTCACACGCTTATTTTTTAGAAGCTCTTTTGATTAAAAGTGAGAAACTCGAAAACGGTACTTTGAACATTTCAGGTTTTACGTTTTACATCCATTATATTTGGTAACTGGTTTATTTTATTGAGTACCTGGCTTAATTGGCTGGTATTTTCAACTTGAATGGTCAAATTAAGAATGGCAGAAAAATCAGGGTGCGTATCCAATAGTGCATTAAATATATGAATTTTGGACTGCGCTAAAATCTGCGACACGTCATTTAATAAATTTTGCGCGCTAAAGGCATGGATAACAATCGGTACGGCGTGACTGGATTTTTGTGTGCCCCAGGTTACTGAAATAAGCCTGGCCTGTTTTTCCGGGCTAAGGTGCAAGATATTTTCACAGTCTTTACGATGAACCGTAATACCTTTTTTATGAGAAATATAGCCAATAATGTCATCACCCTGCACCGGCATACAACAATGGGCAAAAGATGTCAGCACATTATCGATGCCATCGACAGAAATAATTGATTTAGCGACGGGAGTATTCGCCGGTGGTGTGATTAATCGCGTCTCTAGCGATGCTTCCAGTTCAGGTATCTTAAAAAACGCTGCAAGTTGACGGCTATTGATATCACCTCGGCCAATAGCTTCGAGTAAAGTATTGGTATCAGTTTGTTTAAAATGTTTGGCCAACTCGGTCAGGTTAAGCGTTTTTAGCCCCAGTCGCTGGCTTTCTTTGTCAAGAATAGCTTTGCCCCTTGCGATATTCTCTGTTTGTTGCTGATTTTTAAACCAGCTTTTCACTCTACTGATGGCGCGCGATGATTTCAAATAGCCTAAATTGGGATCTATCCAGTTATGATTGGGACCTCCCTCTTTGGTGGTTAAAATTTCTACCTGCTCGCCGGATTTTAATACATAGGTAAGCGGTACAATTCTGCCGTTGACTTTTGCGCCACGGCAGCGATGCCCAATTTCGGAATGAACAGCGTAAGCAAAATCCAGCGGTGTGGCCCCTTTAACCAGATCAATCAGTTTTCCTGCAGGTGTTAAAACGTAAACCCTGTCGTTAAATATTTCACTGCGAAAATCATCGCTTAACGCATCATCGCTGTTTTTTTCTTCCAGCAATTTGCGCAAGGTAGCAACACTTTTTTCCACCGCCACATTTTGCTTGCCACCCTCCTTGTAAGACCAGTGTGCGGCGACACCGAGTTCAGCAAAATCGTGCATGTCCTGCGTACGAATCTGTACTTCAATACGATTACCTCGCGCATCTAAAATAACGGTATGCAGGGACTGATAACCATTTTCCTTGGGGTTGGCAATATAATCATCAAATTCTTTGGGGATGTATTGCCATAGGCTGTGAACAATGCCCAAAACGGTATAGCAGTGAGTCAAGTTATCGACGATAACGCGCACGGCTAACAGGTCATAAAGCTCGTCGATGCCCAACTGTTTACGCTGCATTTTTTTCCAGATACTGTAAATATGTTTGGGCCTGCCGTAACAAGTACAGATAATATTTTCTTCGGCAAGCTTTTTTTGCAATAACTCAATAAAGCTATTGATGCAGTTTTCCCGCTGTACCCGATTATTTGCCAGGGATTTGGCAATCTGACGATACGTTTGCGGATCCAAATACCTGAAAGCCATATCTTCAAGCTCCCATTTAAACTGATGAATACCCAGGCGGTTGGCAATCGGGGCATAAATATCCAGTGTTTCCTGCGCAATAAAGCGACGCATCTCGTAGGATTCTTTAGGCAAAACCACAAGCCGCCTGATCCGATAAGCCAGTTTGATTAATACGGCGCGAACATCTTGCGTCATCGATAGCAGCATTCGCCTTAATGTTTCAGCCTGATTGGGCTGACTGGCCATTTCCGGAGAATAAACCGTCAATTTGTTTAACCAGTTTACATCCTTAACAAGATTCGTTACCGTTTCACCAAACAGTTTTTTTATGTCGGGCTGAGGTGTTAAATGCTCCAGGCGCGGATCGCTTAATATTGCCGCGAGTATGGTTTGTAAATCGACATTAAAATCCATTAAAACAGCCGCCACCTCAACGCCTTTAGGACGATGATAATGGGGATCATCAGGGATAAGTGCGATAATTGCCAGCGCGCGTTCTATCAGCTCTTTATCAGGACCGGAAAATACGTTAAAAAGCTGCTTATTGGGATCAGTGTTTTTTTTCATGAAACGATTGTAGACAATTAGAAGAACAAGGCAATTTATTTCAGATATTGGGTGGTGAGTGAATTTTCGCCATTAATTTTCCTAATGGATGGCAATTATATAACTTAAAAACGTTAGTTCACCAAATAGACACAGAGTTCACAGAGGAAGAGTATCGGCTTGAAAGGAATATCTCTTAATCCGTTACATGGGGGTGTTGTTTGCCTTTTTCTTAATGCCCATATTTTCATGAATTACTCTTGTACAAAACATTGATGCTTTAGCAGAAGGTAAAATCGACTTTGTTTGACATAAGAATCTGTTTCATGCTAAAAAAAGAAACCTTTATTTTCAATCTCCCTTTATTTGCATCGGCGCTGATGAACGATTACGAATCCAGATTTCGCCATTTTGCCGCGGTCAAATACTCATTTTTTTCAATAGGCCTCGCGGCTGCGCCGGCCAATACCGCATTGGCGGAGAACGGAGTTGCTCCGCTAAACTACTTTTTACATAGTCACGGCCCGGCCGCAACCCCCACGATGTATTTGGGATGGGTATTTGCCGCGCTTTTGGCTGCAATCTTCGTCATCATCGCGCTATTGCTGGCTGGGGCCGTATTCCGTAAACGCCCCACTGAAGATCCACGTGCAATCGGCCGCGAAGATGAAGGAATGCCATGGATCTATATCGGGACCGGCGTATCCACCTGTATCTTGTTTGCGCTGGCTATTTATACACTGGTTACACTTAATGTGATCGCAAAGCCAACGCATGCTCCCGGTCTAACATTGACTGTCACGGGGTACGACTGGTGGTGGAAGGTCGAATATGAAGATGATGATCCCGCTCTCAGTTTTTTTACTGCAAACGAAATACATATTCCCGTTGGCGTGCCCGTTCTCGTCAAGCTGAAAAGCGCGGATGTTATTCACGCCTTTTGGGTGCCGATGCTTGCCGGCAAAACCCAAATGATTCCGGGCCTGACCAATCAGCAATGGCTCCAGGCCGATGCCGAGGGCGTCTACCGGGGGCAATGCACACAGTATTGCGGGGTCCAGCATGCTCACATGGGGCTGGAGGTTGTTGCACAAAGTGCGGCTGAGTTCCAAAAATGGCAAGACGCCCAGCGCAAGACGGCCGTAGCAGTCTCCACAATCGACATTAAGGCAGGCAAGCAACTTTTTCTGGAGCGTTGCGCGGGGTGTCATACGATTCGAGGTACCGAGGCCGTAGGTGCCCATGCACCCGATTTGACGCATTTGAAATCACGCCGTCTGATTGCTGCCGGATTATTAACCAATACCCCTGATAATCTGGTGCAATGGATTACCCATGCTCAAGACCTCAAACCGGGTGCGCGTATGCCCAGCATGGTGTTAACAGCAACTGAAATTTCCGCGCTGTCAGCATTTTTATCGACACTAAACTAGGAAGCGCCCCTCATGTCAGATGTCGCCCAAAGTAAGCCCGACCCCAACCTCACTCGCGTGCCCGAGGTGGGCTCTGCTCCGATCGGATCAGCTGCCGAAATGCGGCTCACCCGACTATGGGAATCGGCTCCCGGATGGCGCGGCTGGTTGTCGACGGTCGACCATAAAGAAATAGGACTGCGCTACCTCGTCACTGCATTTATTTTTTTGCTGATGGGCGGAATCGAAGCGCTGATCATGCGTTTGCAACTTGCACGTCCGGACCAAACCCTGCTGACGCCGGAACAATACAACCAACTTTTCACGATGCACGGCGTGACGATGATTTTTCTATACTCGCTGCCTATACTGTCAGGGTTTTCCAACTATTTGTGGCCGCTTATGCTGGGCTCGAGAGATATGGCGTTTCCGCGTCTTAATGCCCTCTCTTACTGGATCTTCCTGTTTGCAGGTATCTTTCTGTACGCCAGCTTTCCTCTGGGAGAAGCTCCGAATGCCGGCTGGTTCAACTATGTGCCGTTTGCAGGACTGGAGTACAACACCGGGCCCAACATCGACGTCTACGCGCTCGGCATGGTGTTACTGGGGATTTCCACAACTGTCGGGTCTATCAACTTTGTTGTTACGTTATTTCGAATGCGCGCCCCCGGCATGTCGATCAACCGGGTGCCGATCCTGGTTTGGGGAACGCTAACCGCATCAGTCGCGAACATTTTTGCCATTCCCTCGGTCAGTCTCGCCTTTTTCCTGCTGTGGCTGGACCGTCAAACAGGTACGCATTTCTTCGATGTGGTTAATGGCGGTAAGCCGCTGCTTTGGCAGCACTTGTTCTGGATGTTCGGGCATCCTTGGGTTTATGCGGTCGTGCTTCCCGCCATGGGTATTGTTTCAGATGCGCTGCCTACCTTTTGCCGGCGTCCGCTGGTTGGCTACTCTGCAGTCGCGCTGTCAACGATGGCGACGATGCTGCTCGGCTTCGGCGTATGGATCCATCATATGTTCGCTACCGGCTTGCCGACGCTGGCGCTATCGTTTTTTGGCGCCGCCAGCATGGTGATTTCGATCCCGAGCGCCGTCGCCGTGTTCGCATGGATAGCCACCATTTGGCTGGGACGCCCTGTCTTCAATACACCGTTTCTGTTTTTCGCCGGTTTTGTCCTCCTTTTTGTCATCGGCGGATTTTCAGGCGTGATGACGGCAGCCGTACCGCTGGATTTTCAGCTAAACGAAACCTACTTCATCGTTGCACACTTGCATTACGTTTTGCTTGGCATCAATGTATTTCCGGTCGTTGGCGGAATCTATTACTGGTTTCCCAAATTCTTTGGACGAATGATGAATGAAATATTGGGGAAATGGAGTTTCTGGGTCATGTTCATCGGCTTTAATGTCGGTTTCTTTCCGATGCACCTGGCAGGACTGCTGGGTATGCCGCGCCGGATTTATACCTATGCGCCACACATGGGATGGAGTACAGTCAACATGGTCACCTCGGTTGGATCATTTGTTTTTGCCGCTGGCATTTTGATATTTCTGATCAACATTCTCATCAGTCTGAAACGCGGCGCCATGGCGACGCAGAATCCCTGGGATGCGCCGACGCTCGAATGGGCAACACCATCGCCGCCGCCGGCTTACAACTTTGCAGTCATTCCATTTGTCGCCAGCCGCCATCCGTTATGGGAAGACAGGCTTGATGAAGGCGGCGGCCGTTCCAGCCTTGAACAAGGTTATTTGCTGATGGAAGGACGGGAAATGATCGGCACGACACCGCTTGATGCCAAGCCGGACATTATTCTTAAAATGCCGGATGATTCCTATACCCCTTTCTTTCTCGGACTGTTTAGCGCCTTGGCCTTCACCGGCTTGCTGCTGCACTGGCGGGATTTTACAGTTCTGATGACTTTGGCTTGCAGCGTGTCGTTAATTGTCTGGATGTGGCCGAGAAAAGCTCTTGTTCAGCGTGTGCCGGACAGCATACAGGATAAGGGAGCAACTCATGGCTGAGGCGATGCAAACGGCCCAATCGCTGCCGGTAGGAAGCGCGGGTAATCGTTCCGGCGGCTGGTGGGGAGTCCTGGCGCTGATTGTCACCGAAGGTTCCCTGTTCGGCTATCTGCTGTTTACCTATTTCTATCTGGCATCCCAAACGGAGCAGCACTGGCCGCCTGACGGCTTGCCTACTTTGCTGATGCCGGGTGTGAATACCTTAATATTGCTCGCCAGCAGTGTATTCGTTTGGGCGAGCGAGCGTTGCATTCAGCGCAGGCAGATGCATTGGAGTATTGCATCGATGGTGTTAGCGCTCATTCTTGGTATTTGCTTCGTTGTTATTCAGCTTCATGAGTGGAGTATCAAAACCTACACGATGACATCAAATCTGTATGGATCGCTGTACTTTACTATTACCGGATTTCATATGCTTCATGTCATCGTAGGGCTGATCATACTGATGATGCTTCTGCTTTGGATCGTACTCGGTTATTTTGATGACAGACGCTACGCCGCCGTAACCATTGGTGGGCTGTACTGGCACTTTGTCGATGTGGTCTGGTTGTTTGTATTTGCAACCTTGTTTCTATCGCCATATCTTTACTAGAACAAACTATGAATCCTTTCCACAATCATGATCCGTCCCTTGAAGCCCCTGCCCCTCGGCGCGGTCGGGTGAGCATGATACGAATAGCGGTGGGTTTATTCGGCGCGCCGGCCGCGTGGATAGCGCAATTTTCTTTGAGCGAGCCGCTTGCAGCCCATGCTTGCTATCCCTATCAGGAGCCTTTGTCTGCACCGATCTGGGAAGGGTTTCCTGTAATTCTGGCGGCGATCAGCATTACCTGCTTTGCGGCTGCTCTGCTGTCGGGTTTTGTTGCATGGACCTCGTGGCTTCAGTCTGAACGCGGGCTGGATGGAGAGGGTGGGAGTGTCATCGAGGCGCGTGAAGGTAGAATCAGGTTTTTAGGAAAATTAAGTCTCATGTCGAGTTTCATCTTCATTGTTGCGATTATATTCAATATCTGTGCACTTTTGCTGGTGCCGCCGTGCAGTTCATGGTTTTAATTAGCATGTTATTGAACATGAATTTTCGAAGCATCTTAAATCGAATGACAGTCAAAGTCGTAACCTGCGCATGTGTGACATTAATTTCCAGCCTAGCCGCAGCGCAACAAGTCAACTCGGAAGACGTGGCCAGAGGCGCTTACCTGGCCAGGGCAGGCGACTGTATAGCCTGCCATACCGCCGGACCGCAACAACCGCCGTTTGCCGGCGGACTGCCGCTCAATTCGCCTTTCGGAATCATTTACTCGACGAACATTACGCCGGATCCGGTCAATGGTATCGGCAAGTATACATTGGACGATTTTAGCCGCGCAGTCCGGAATGGCATTGCCAGGGACGGCAAGCGCCTGTATCCGGCGATGCCTTATGCGTCTTTCACGGCTACAACTGATGACGATATTCGCGCTCTTTACTTCTATTTCATGAATGAGGTAAAGCCGGTCAACCATAAGCCGCCAGAAACGAAGCTGCCTTTTCCTTTCAATATACGCTGGAGCCTGATTTTCTGGGATTTCGCCTTCGTTAAGCACGAGCGTTATAAACCGCATGATGACCGTGACGCTCAGTGGAATCGCGGCGCCTATCTGGTGCAATCTCTGGGCCATTGCGGCGCCTGCCATACGCCTCGCGGTCTGGGCTTCCAGGAAAGGGCCTATACGGAAGCCTCTCCGGTTTATTTAAGTGGAGCCGTGGTAGACAATTGGTACGCGGCGAATCTCAGAGGAGACGCTGCCGCAGGGCTGGGCCGATGGTCTGAAGCAGACATCGCCGCCTTCCTGGAAACGGGTCACGGCGGGCAGATTGCAGCGTTTGGCAGCATGATCGATGTCATAGAAAACAGCACCCAATATTTGCATAAAGACGATCTGAATGCGATTGCACACTATCTGAAATCCCTTCCCGCCTACGGTGAAAAGGCCTCGTATGAACCGGACACCGCAGCCGTTGCCATAAAGTTGTCGGCAATGGTAACCGGCGAAATGGAGCATCCCGGCGCAGGTCTTTACCAGTCATTCTGCGTGAAATGCCATAAGGAAACCGGAAATGGCGAACCGGGTAAATTTCCAAAGCTTGCCGGAAATTCGATTGTTCTTTCCAAAAACGCTACCTCGCTGATCCGTTTGGTATTGGAAGGAGGCAAGACTGCGCAAACGAAAAAGGGCCCGAAGCCCCGGGAAATGCCCGCTTTTGCGAAAAAATTTACCGACCGGCAGATCGCCGAGGTGCTAAGTTTCATCCGCAATAGCTGGGGCAATGAAGCATCTCCGGTGACGACGCGCCAAGTATCATCGTTGCGGCGCGCACTGCAAAAGATACCGTAATCAGACAGTGCGGGCTAGAGATCTGCATCTCGTTTATCCTAATAAGAGCATTTCACCACGAAGCACACGAAGACCACGAAGAAAATCAGCGGAGTACAACATAATATTCGTATAAAAACCTTCACACTTCAGGTGAGTGTCAATCATCCGGTAACTCTTTGAAAATTTCGTGCACTTCGTGTTCTTCGTGGTTGAACTACCGAATTTAGGTTTATCAGGTGGAGTTTTTTGTCGGCAGAGTACTGCCTAAAATAAGTCTTGGTTGTCGCAGTTCTTTGTAAATCACGATCAATATACCGATCACACTCATCATCGCCGCATTCATCCAGAGAATCAAGCCGCCGATCTGCTGGTCTGTTATAGAACTCACGCCGGTGAATGCCCGTCCACAGAGGGTGTAAATCGGGTAAAGCTCATGCGGCGTGAAAAAAATTAATGCGCCTGTGAGGATTTGCGGCGGAACCACAGCAAGCATCATTGCAATGCGGCTACCGGGAGACCATTTGGAATCTGAATCCAGAACGAGCCCCCAAAACATCAGGCCGTTTACAGCCATGCTCCAGTTCATAAGGCGATAGATGCGCCAGTCGAGCATTGCAACAAAGTGAATTGGCGGCAGCAGCCAAAAAATAATCAAGCCCACGAACACTATGACTGCGGCGACAGGATGGAGAAATACATTAACCAGACATTGTACTGGCTTCCACGCTGAAACCATGCGGAGCAATCGCTTGCCTGCAATAGGAAAGCCTGATGACAGCGCCTTTTCAGGGCAAGCCAGTATGATGAAAAACGGCCCCAAATGATGCAGCACGAGACTTTTGAGTTGATGAACGAAAAACTCATGCTCCGCGTAATAATCGAGCTGCGTATGGGAGACGACATACAGGGATAAAAGCCCGGTCCAAAAGAATAATTTTTGTCGAAAGAACAGTTTGCATCCCAGGCAGCCTTTTACAAATAGCATCGCTGTCACGGCCGTTACGATGACAACGGATAGGGATGGCTCCCACGGGACGAGCCACAGCAGCAGTTCCATTTATCTATCAACCTCTATCGCGGCGAACTATTCCAGCCAACAACCATTCGGCACATGTCCTGTTTTTGATCCAGACTCAAATAAGTTGTTCATAAGTAATGAGAAAGCTAACGTGATGTTTCCAGCAGATGCCGTAATTCGTTCGCCGCCTTTGCAATCGCGTCATCCGGTGTTACCAGCAGACGCGCATGGCCTTGCGGGTCAAAAACATAAACTGCGGCACTGTGAGTGATGTCGTTGGTCTCCGATTTTCCAGGGCGGAAAGCCGCCCGATAACGTTTCGCGAGAGCTGCTATTTCACTTTCGCTTCCTGTCAATCCAATCGCATGTCCGGCAGCGAATGCCGTCACATAGCGATGCAAAACTTGCGGGGTATCGCGACCGGGATCCAGCGTGACAAATAGGATACGGGCGCGCTTTGCATTATCTCCCAAACCTTGCACTATTTTTGCCAAGCGGAACAATGTGCTTGGGCACTCTGCCTGACAGCTGGTGTAACCGAAAAACAACATGACCAGGTAGCCTCGATAGGTTTGATCCGTAACCGGTTGTCCAGCGTCAGACCTCATCGAGAAACGCAAGTCCGGCAAATGGCCGGTAATATCATGCAATTGCCACTTCTTTTCTGTGCCGCAACCGTTCAATAACAGCATCAAGGCGATGGTAAGAATATAGCGGCCAAATACCAGACCTCGTGCTCTAAATAATCTGTTGTGCATTCGAAATAGCTCATATAATGACGAATCCAATTCTGCAAATCATCTGGACTTTCATTGCAGTTCACAGAAAAATACAATATGAAGATAAGATAGTTGAGTGCTTTTTACTTAAACGTCTTCGAAACACCGGGTTCTCCCATACTGATTAATGTTAAACTGATAAATTATTAAACTAACGCTAAAAAGCCCGTTGCCGCCTCTAAGTCTGTACATCCACATTCCCTGGTGCATTAAAAAATGCCCTTATTGCGATTTTAATTCGCACGCGATTAAAGTCAATACACCTGAAACTGGCTATATTGATGCTTTGCTAAGTGATTTGGCTAAAGACCTGCAACTATATAACATCAATCGCCCCATCAGCACTATCTTTATCGGTGGCGGCACGCCCAGTCTGTTTGCACCTGAGTCTATCAATCGCTTATTACGCGGCATAGAACAACAGGTTACGCTTAAAGATGATCTGGAAATAACCCTGGAAGCCAATCCCGGCACTTTTGAAAGCGATAAATTTGCCGAATTCAGGGCTTTGGGTATAAACCGCTTATCCATCGGCATACAGAGCTTTGATGATAAGCTGTTAAAAAATTTGGGTCGGGTACATTCTGCACAAGAAGCCATTACAGCCGCTGAAATCGCTCATCAATCAGGATTTGACAATTTCAATCTGGATTTGATGTATGGCTTGCCCGCTGCCGGTATTAACAGTAGTAAAATAGATGTAGCAACAGCGATAAGCTTACAGCCTGCGCACATTTCTTTTTATCAGTTGACTCTGGAACCCAATACCTATTTTCATAAATATCCCCCTCGACTGCCCAATGATGAGCTTATTTTTAGCACCCAAAAGCATTGTCAAAAACTACTGGCAGATCATGGCTATCAACAATATGAAGTTTCAGCCTACAGTCAACCAGGTTTACACTGCCGGCATAATGTAAACTATTGGCAATTTGGCGATTATTTGGGGATTGGTGCGGGCGCCCACGGAAAAATAACGCAAACGTTACCCCATCAGATTATGCGCAGTTTCAAGCCAAAAAGCCCGGAACAGTATTTAAATGACACGCATGAAAACGGCGGAGCCAATGTTATTCCTGTAGCGGAACTGCCTTTAGAATTCATGATGAACCATTTACGGCTGAAACACGGTTTTACTCAGGAAACCTATCAATTATCCACCGGTCTTGCTATAGCCACACTGGAACCGGCGTTATCGGCATGTCTGCAACAAGAATTGATTATACATCAGGATAATCGCTATTATTGTTCAGCACAAGGCTGGAATTTTCTCGACAATGTTCTGGAAAAATTCATGCCTTGGAACCCCCATCCGTGATTAATATCACAGAAAGTCGCCCTGTTTAACGGGCAAAAGGTGTAGGAGAGATTTTCTGCTCAACGCATATGATGGCTTTGTTCAAAACGCCAAGATTTTTTTCTTCGTTGATTTGCATACCCATCACATAAAAAATGGGCATCCATAGCGGATTGATCAAAAGCCCGCCCAGCGCACTTTTTCCTGTTCTTTTCAGGTTTTTGAGTGGATTAAAAGACACTGCCAGGGAGTGCATGGGATACTCGGAAAAAACAGCGGCAATCGGGTGTAAAATGGCTTTGTCACGCCCGTCAAGGTGCTCTAGGGATTCCAGGAGTTTACGCTGCATATTATGATAATTCTTCCGGGCAAAGCCCGCAGAAATAGCAAAAACAAGCGCTACCAAAGGTAGAAGAACAGTCGGCGGCGCCACAGGCGCGAATGTGGAGGACAATATGACCACACCCAGCCCCAACATAAGCATGTCTTCTCCTCGCTCCACGTCGCGATCAATACCTTTGAGGATGGCGGAAACGGCATTCTCAAACTGACCTTTTAAATAACCTTTTTCTTGAATCATGGCAATCTCCGGTAGTAGTCTTTTTTATATATCATGACTTATGCATTCTGTCAAATCCCAAAGGAGCAACATTGTAACGAGTCAGTTGTTGACAATAGTTTTGATTAAAAAGATAATATCCGATTGATTTAACTCCTATACAGAGAATTGGGATACCATGGCTAATACACCACAGGCTAAAAAACGTGCGAAACAAGCGGAAAAAAGCCGTATTCGCAACGCAGGACAACGTAGCAACTTGCGTACGTTTGTGAAGAAAGTTATTGCCGCTGTAAACGCTGGCGACAAGGAAAAGGCGCAAGCCGCATACAAAACAGTAGTATCTGTTATTGATGCTGCAGTAACTAAAGGCATTATCCATAAAAATAAAGCCTCACGCGGCAAAAGCAGACTGAATTCGAAAGTAAAAGCTATAAGCTAATCGCTGGACCTAAACTTTTAGTTCTTGACATAATTAATCATGTCAATGTCCGCCAATAAATAAGCATATACCCTTACCTCTAAGGGAGAAGAAAGCTATTTTCTTAAGTCAATAGTATTGCCGGATGGACTTAAGGCAATTGCGCTGTAAATTGATTATGCGGATTCATTCGCATAATCGGCAGTTTGGGTACGAATTTGTCACACCTACATAATACCTGCCGTATTCATCTAAAAAACAATGGCTATAATGTATATGCGATTGGATCAGGCCGTACGCAGGCAAAACTATCCGTTATCAAGACTGCGTCATTGAAAATTTGTGAGTTACGCTAGTGCAGCACCTATTTTTGTTAGTCATTAGTGGTGTGTTTGGAATATATTGATAATTATAAATATCATTGATAGCCTAATCGTCAATATAAATAGGTGCTGCACCAGGTGATCCGCCAAATACTACAACGCGTCCAGTTTGGCATAGGCCAGCATCAACCATTTAACACCTGCCTGCTTAAAATTAATCTGTACGCGTTCCTGAGCACCCTCACCCTCAACTTGCAAAATCACACCTTCGCCAAATTTGGCATGACTGACGCTTTGTCCCAGCTGATAGCTTCCTGCTGTCTGTAACGATGTCGTTTTTGGCTTGACTGCGGTAACTGGCCGACTGACACTGGCGCGCATTCTGACTTCCTGTATGAATTCATTGGGGATCTCGCGCAAGAATCGTGACGGCCTGGGATAGCTTTCGCGTCCGTATAAGCGCCTGGATTCGGCGAAGGTCAAGTACAATTGTTGCTTGGCCCGCGTCATACCGACATAACAAAGCCTGCGCTCTTCTTCAAGTCGCCCGGCATCATCAACGGACTGCTGGGATGGAAACAAGCCCTCTTCCATGCCGACCAGAAAAACCAGCTTGAACTCCAGACCTTTTGCTGAATGCAGTGTCATAAGTTGCACGCAGTCTTCAATATTATCACCCTGGCTATCTCCCGACTCCAGTGCAGCATGAGTCAGAAACATATCCAGATCACTGAGGTTTTCTTCATTTTCCTGATCGCCGGAAAAATCAAAAAGTCGTGCCGCGTTAACTAACTCTTCCAGGTTTTCTACTTTTTCTTCGCCTTTATCCATTTTTTCTTTTTGATACAGTTCAACCAGGCCGCTTTTTTCGACGACCAGCTTTACTTTTTCATAAAGTTCCATGCCCTCCGCTTGAGCCGCAAGGCTTTTAATCAGCTCCAGAAAACCTATCAGTGCATTAGTCGCGCGTGCGGTCATGCTACGCTGATTGATCAGCACAATAGCAGCCGCCCATAACGAGATACTCTGATCTCGAGCTATGCGGCGCATATCGTCCAGGGCTTTTGCACCGATGCCGCGCGCTGGCGTGTTAATAACGCGCTCAAATGACGCATCATCATGACGATTGGACATGAGCCGCAAATAAGCCAACGCATTTTTAACTTCCGCTCGATCAAAAAAGCGCAAACCGCCATAAACGCGATAAGGCGTGGCTGTGGCCATCAATTTTTCTTCAAACTGCCGGGACTGCGCATTCGAGCGATATAAAATGGCGGTGTCACTGCGCGACCCGCCTTCATTGACCCAGGCTCTGATACGCTCGACTACAAAATAGGCCTCATCCTGTTCATTAAAGGCTGCGTATAATGAAATCAGGTCGCCGTCACCGGAATCGGTCCATAGCTCTTTGCCCATGCGGCCCTGATTTTTAGCGATAACCTTGTTGGCAGCTTTAAGAATACTGCCGCTAGACCGGTAATTCTGCTCCAGTTTGATGACTTGATGGTTCGGGTAGTGTTTTTGAAAGCTGTAGATATTCTCAATTTTCGCGCCACGCCAGCCGTAAATGGATTGATCGTCATCACCGACGACAAACAGGTTATCCCTGCCGTCCGTCAATAGCCGCAACCAGGCATATTGAATCGTATTGGTGTCCTGAAATTCATCGACATGAACTTGTCTGAAGCGCTGCTGATAAAAATCAAGTACATCGGGGTTATCGCGCAATAATTCATGCGCCCGCAACAGCAATTCGGCAAAATCAACCAGCCCGGAACGCTCGCAAAGCTCCTCGTAGGCTCGATAGACTCTCAACATTTGCCGTTGATAGATATCCGCTGTTTCGATGATATGTCTGGCTCTGATACCCTCGTCTTTCTGGGCATTGATATACCATTGCACTTCCCTTGGCGGCCACTTGGATTCATCGAAATCAAGCGTATTTAACAGACGCTTGATAACTCTTAACTGGTCGCCGGAATCCATGACCTGAAAAGTATCCGGTAATTTTGCCTGCCTGGAGTGCCGCCTTAACAGGCGATGTGCTATCCCGTGAAAAGTGCCTATCCATAGCGTATGGGCAGATACTTTGAGCAAATCCTCGATTCTGCTGCGCATTTCCCTGGCCGCTTTATTGGTAAACGTTACTGCCAGTATGCTCTGCGCAGACACACCTTCCACCTGAATCTGCCAGGCAATACGATGTACCAGGACACGGGTTTTGCCGCTGCCGGCGCCCGCCAGCACGAGCATGGCTTGTGAAGGCGCAGTAACCGCCTGACGCTGGGCATCA
>JAQTMV010000058.1 GCA_028714175.1 Methylococcales bacterium | reverse complement strand
AATATTCTTATAACGGGTGTCTCAAAATCATTGACATATACCGGCCGGCCAGAATTCCCAAGGCTGATGTTGAAGCGAGAGCTGCTGTTGAACCCAGCCATACAGCAATCGGCACTGCGGTGCTGCTTAAGGCGACAACAGCCAACTGGGTTTTATCACCGAATTCAGCCATAGTAATCAATAAAAAAGTGGTCAGGAAAATACCGTGGCCACTTTTTTCTTTAACTTCCACATCGTCATCATCCTCTTGTACGCGTAAAGAATGAATGCCGAAGGCGGCAAACAAGATCGCAACCGTTGCCGCAACAATATATTCAGGTAGCCAACTGGCAATGGCGACGCCAAAAACAACGGCCAGGGTGTTTAAAAAGGCAAACGCGGCAATAGCGCCCAGCATAATTGGCATGGCTCTGTGTTTTGATGCCAGTGTCATGCAAACCAGCTGGCTTTTATCGCCAATTTCTGCGGCTGCAATCAGGGCATAACTGGTTGCCGCTGTGGCAGATAATTCGGCAATATTGCCGGCGGTCAGCAAGGATAAAAATTGTTGTAGCGAGCGGTGAAAAATTTCGGAAAGATTTTCTGTGCTCAGTGCCGTTAAAAAATAGTGTAAATTGTTTTGGAGTGTATCCATTGTTGTCCTTCAATGCCGTAAAGTTAAGGTAGTAAACTCCCTCTACTTGCGGGCTAAACTGTGCACAACATTAGATATGCGTAGAAAAGCCCTCTCCAAAGGGAGAGGGTTGGGTGAGGGGATATAAAAAAATCATTCAACTTTTTTAACTCGAGACAAGCAAAATCGGCAATATAAGGCGCGATGGGAAATTGTCTACGAAACTTATGGTTGGATAGATTCCTATTACGTAGATGCTTCCACAATAACTGTTCGACATCGGTTTGATTTTTTCTTAGCGATTTTGCCTTGTTAGTTAAATTCATCGTACTTTCTTGTATAAATTTCCCCTCACCCAACCCTCTCCCTTTGGAGAGGGCTTTTTCTACATACATCTAAAATGTGTGTATAGATTAGCCCTCAAGGGAGAAGGGACTCAATCGCTAACTTAACGGCATTGATTGTTGTTTCTGGAAGTGCATAGGTGATCTTAATCGCCTAAGGATTGATATCGTCAGTCGTATTAGCCCAGCATGTTGTCCAATATCATCATAATGATGAAACCGATCATTAACGCGAATGTTGCATAGCGCGAACGTCCATCCGAATGTGTTTCCGGAATAATTTCTTCGCTGATAACAAAGAGCATCGCACCCGCTGCAAAGCCCATTGCTATGGGCAGAACAGGTTCAAAGATGGTAACCATGGTAATGCCAAGCAAACCGCCAACGGGTTCAACCAGACCTGTTAATGTTCCGATACCTACCGCTCTCCATTTGTTGTAGCCCAAGCCGACCAAGGGCAGCGCAACTGCCAAACCTTCAGGAAGATTTTGCAAGGCAATAGCAACCGCCAGAACTACACCGTTTTTCATTTCTCCCGAACCGAAACTGACGCCCACAGACATGCCTTCAGGAAAATTGTGGATGGTGATCGCAATGATGAACAACCAGACTTTTTTTAAAGAAGTCAGATGCACATCTGAAATTGAATCAAGATGCACATGTGGCAGCTGGCGATCTGCGTAATGCAGAAATACAGCTCCAAGCAACATGCCGAAAGCAACAATATAAATCCCTTTGCCGGGCCAGACTGAATTACCGTAAGTCATGCCGGGCACCAGCAGGGAAAATGCAGTCGCAGCCAGCATAACACCTGCCGCAGCGCCCAACATGCTGTTGAACAGATTTTTTGAGATATTCTTGAAAATCAGGGCGGGTAATGCGCCCAGGCCTGTGGCTAATCCGGCCAGAATACTGGCGATAAAACCGATTACGACAATCTTGCCAAAAACCAGATATAAACCGCCGAACACTACCAGCTGTGATAATAAAAATAGCCCGACCACTATTGTCCAGCGCTTCAACGGCGGCATGGCTAACAACTTTTGATAGTGATCGCTGGCTTTTATCTGGTCTATCTTAGTTTCAAAATTGCGTTGAAATTTTGCTATAGTTCTAGTTGTTATTGTCATAAGGTCTGCCTATGCTAGCGGGTTTCAGAAATGCGCGTGGTATTATAGCTAAATACCAATTTTTTATACGGTTAATAAGCTTTGGGGTAAAGTGAGTCCCGTTGGGTTAGGCGATAGCTGTAACCCGACATATTGGGCGGCAAGCGTTGGGCTGCGGTTTTATAGATTATGGGTGTTAAATATTCTCAAGATAACCTATAAAAATTCAAAAAAAGACCTTCTCCTACACCATCAGGGCTAATCTATGCATACATTAGATATGTGGAGAAAAAGCTCTCCCCCTTCGGAGAGGGCTTTTAAGTAATGTAACCAAATAGGCCTTGATTCTCAGAAGTATTGAACAGTTATAAAAATTCCTTTTACAGCGTAATCAATTGACTATGTTGCTTTCATCACAAATCATAGAATCAGCGTTATCTCAATGCAAAACATTTCGGCATATTTATATCGGCTACAGCGGCGGCGTCGATTCACATGTTTTATTGCATTTGTGCGCTGCAATAACAACGTTGAGAGATAAGATTACCGCCGTTTATGTGCATCATGGCTTGCAGGCGGATGCTGAGTCCTGGGCTATACATTGCGATAAAACAGCGCAAAGTCTGGGTGTTGATTTCAAGCTGCTGAGGGTTAATGCCGTTGCAATCCAGGGAGAAAGCCCTGAAGAAGCCGCCAGAAATACCCGGTATAGCGCCTTAAAATCACTAATGTGCATCGATGATGTGCTGCTGGTTGCTCAACACAGGGAGGATCAACTGGAAACAGTTTTGTTGCAATTATTTCGGGGCAGTGGCTTGCCTGGATTGTCCGGAATGCCGGAGACTATGGCTTTTGGCCCGGGGGTGATGATGAGGCCTTTATTAAATGTTTCAAGGCTTGCAATTAGCGATTACGCGCGGCTACATGCACTGGACTGGGTTGAAGATCCGAGTAATCAAAGCAACAATTATGATCGCAACTTTTTACGCAATGCGGTTATACCGATGTTAAAACAACGTTGGCCGGTTTGCGACAAAACGGTTGCGCGTTCTGCAAGGCATTGTGCTGATGCGCAGGTTCTTGTGTCCAAAGCCGCTGAAGCATTATTTTTGTCTGTTTTTAATTCAGCGGACAAGACACTCTGCATTGGTCAGTTGCAGTCATACAAAAGCCCTCAACAACAACTTATCATCAGGCGGTGGTTTCAATGTCTGGACTTGAAAATGCCTGCACAGGCTTTTGTTAAACGCCTGCAGTCCGAGGTGATCGGGGCAAGGGCAGGCAGTGATCCGGTATTATCAGGGCAGGGCTACTATGTACGCCGTTATCGGGATAAATTGTATTGTCTGAAACAAGTGGCGCCGGAAATATTGCAAGAAAGTATTTGGCCTGCGGGGCAAACATCGGTAAGGGTGTCTGATCATCAAACCTTGTCCTGTGCTCCGTCATCGGCCGGGATATGTCGTGAGCTGTGGCAACATGCTGTTATCACGGTCAAATTTCGCCGCGGTGGGGAAAAAATCCGCTTGCCGGGACGTAAAGGTCATCATGCACTGAAAAATTTGTTTCAAGAGGCGGGTATTCCTCCGTGGGAAAGAGAGTCCATGCCTCTGGTTTATCTGGATGACAAGCTTGCAGCTGTTGGCGAACGATGGACAAGTGCAGATTTTTATAGTGAAAAAATACAGGACTGCATTAGTTTCTACCTGCATAGAGAGTGATTAGGTGAAAGGTGAAAGGTGAAATATACAAGTCATATATCTTGCGCCTTCCTGATTAGTAAGATACTTCAGTATGTGTTGCGGATTGGCTGAAGATTCTTTCTAATCAGATGCGCCTTTCACGGCGAGTCAGAATAAAGACAATGACGACGAGCGCCTTGTCGATTAAAATATAACAGTTTTACTTAAACTGTCATCAGCTATCTTCTGAAGTCCATATATTTCAAATGACAAAATACATTTTTATCACCGGCGGTGTCGTTTCATCGCTGGGCAAAGGCATTGCCGCATCATCGCTTGCCGCTATTCTTGAGGCTCGCGGCCTCAAAATTACTTTGACCAAGCTGGATCCTTATATTAATGTTGATCCCGGCACTATGAGTCCCTTTCAACATGGCGAGGTATTTGTAACTGAAGATGGTGCGGAAACTGATCTGGATTTAGGCCACTATGAGCGGTTTCTTAAAACTACAATGGCCAAAAAGAATAATTTTACCACCGGCCAGATCTATGACAGCGTTTTGCGCAGAGAGCGTAAGGGTGAATATTTGGGTGCGACGGTTCAGGTTATCCCGCATATTACCGATGAAATAAAAAATCGTGTTTATAAGAGTGCAGAGGGTATGGATGTTGCTATAATTGAAGTCGGCGGCACTGTCGGTGATATAGAATCGCTGCCATTTCTGGAAGCCATCCGGCAGATGCGTTTTGAATTGGGCATTGAAAGGTCGCTGTTTATCCATTTAACGCTGGTTCCTTATATTCGTTCGGCGGGTGAATTAAAAACCAAACCTACCCAGCATTCGGTAAAAGAACTGCGGTCTATTGGTATACAGCCGGATATCCTGATGTGTCGTTCCGAGCAGCCCCTACCTGTCAGTGAACGTCGTAAAATTGCCTTGTTTACCAATGTCGAGGAAAAGGCGGTTATTTCGGCGATAGATGCAGATTCAATTTACCGGATTCCGCTGTTGCTGCACGAGCAAGGCCTGGATAATATCGTTGTCAACAAGTTAAGGCTGGACGTGCCGCCTGCCGATTTAACGGAATGGAAGGCTGTTATTGAAGCGCTGACCCATCCGGTTAATGAAGTGACCATCGCCATTGTCGGCAAATATGTCGATCATTCCGATGCCTATAAATCACTGAATGAAGCCTTGATTCACGCCGGTATACGTACCCGTATGAAGGTCAAAATCAACTATGTAGATTCAGAAATCATCGAGGATGAAGGCGTTGCCAGACTGAAAGATGTCGACGCGATTCTGGTGCCTGGCGGTTTTGGCGAACGCGGCGTGGAAGGCAAAATTGCAACCGTTCGCTATGCCCGCGAAAATAAAATCCCTTATCTGGGGATTTGCCTGGGGATGCAGGTAGCTGTGATTGAATTTGCGCGCGATGTTGCCGGCCTGGAAGGCGCGCACAGCACAGAATTTTTGCCTAAATCCCCGCATGCTGTCATCGGTTTGATTACCGAATGGATGGCTGAAAGCGGTCAACTGGAAACCCGCGACGAAAATTCAGATTTAGGCGGTTCGATGCGTTTGGGCGGACAGCAATGCCAATTGCAATCTGATTCATTGGCTTTTCTGCTTTATCAAAAAGATGTTATTACCGAAAGACATCGCCATCGTTATGAGTTTAACAACCAGTATCTTGAAGAACTGGAAAAGGCCGGAATGCGGTTTTCCGGCAAGTCTATTGATGGCCGGTTGGTCGAAGTAGTTGAGATACCGGATCATCCGTGGTTTTTAGCGTGTCAGTTCCATCCGGAATTTACTTCAACACCCAGAAAAGGCCATCCGTTATTTTCCGGTTTTGTGTTAGCGGCATTTAAGTATCGGCATCAAAACGGAGGTACACAATTGACAACGACAGAGCCATAAAACAAATTAGGGGAACCTCTAATAATTACCTTTACTTGAATATATTAGGTATCTACACAATTTTTTTATATTTTAAATAATTGAGTTATAAATCCAGATTACTCCCTCTCCTGCTGGAGAGGGTTGGGGAGAGGAGAATAAAATCAACTACTTATATCCCCCTCATCCCGGCCTTCTCCCTCAAGGGAGAAGGAGCAGGCACTTGTGTAGATACCTGTGCTTTGAATGGGATGGGAGTTTGTTGAATTTTTATAGGTTCCCTAAATGAATCAAATCGTCAGGCTATAAATTATTAAAATGCACACACTTTAATAAAATCAATAGCGATGAACTAAATGAAAATTTTATTGCCGCTATAAAAGCGCAATTTCCACATCAATCGATTGAAATTGCTATTTCTGAAGTTCAACAAGTTGAACAGGATGAAACGGCTTATTTACTTGGTAATCCTGTAAATAAATCGCGGCTTTTAGCGGCGATTGCACAAGTTGAAAACCATCAGCTCATTGATGTTAATATTGAGAAGCTATGAATGTCAGCTTTGAGCCCAACGTCTTTGATGATTTTAATCAATGGGCAATAGTTGATAAAAAATGCTATAAACGCATCATCAGCTTGATTAAAGACATTAGCCGCAATCCTTTATAAAAAATTGTAAGCAATCAGAGAATACTTATGAAATTATGTGGTTTTGAAGTCGGTTTAGACCGGCCGTTTTTTTTAATCGCCGGACCTTGCGTTATCGAAAGTGAACAATTGGCTTTGGATACCGCCGGCTATCTTAAAGAATTGACAACGGCATTAAACATCCCGTTTATATACAAATCATCGTTTGATAAAGCCAATCGCTCATCGCACGAAACTTTCAGGGGTTTGGGCATAGAGAAGGGCTTGGAAATACTGGCAAAAGTCAGGAAACAAATCAAGGTCCCGGTTTTAACCGACGTACACGAAGATACCCCGCTGGCCGAAGTGGCTGCTGTTGTTGATGTACTGCAGACGCCGGCTTTTTTATGCCGGCAAACCAATTTTATTCAGCAAGTCGCTTCGCAAGGCATACCTGTCAATATCAAAAAAGGTCAGTTTTTAGCGCCGTGGGATATGGTGCATGTTGCCAATAAAGCCAAAGCCACCGGCAATCAGCAGATTATGGTTTGTGAACGCGGTGTGTCCTTCGGTTATAACAATCTGGTGTCGGACATGCGCTCGCTAGCGGTGATGCGGGATACTGACTGTCCGGTCGTTTTTGATGCAACCCATTCGGTGCAACTGCCCGGCGGGCAGGGCACAAGCTCGGGCGGACAGCGTGAATTTGTGCCCGTATTGGCGCGAGCAGCAGTAGCCGTAGGTATTGCCGGTTTATTTATGGAAACGCATCCTAATCCCGCGGAAGCCAAAAGTGACGGTCCGAATGCCTGGCCTTTACACCGTATGCGTGAATTATTAGAAACATTATTGGTTTTAGATAATGCGGTTAAACGTCAGCCTTTAATTGAAACGACATTGTAATTCTTGCTGTATTAAATCCCATGACTAATATTACACAGTTATTCAGCTCGATTTAACGGCCAGTTATAGCGAGGAAGTTATTCAGCAATTTGTTTTAAATGACGAAAATAACAGCTATCAATTGATGAATAGTTATGCAGGCGATGATGTGCGGTACCATATTTGTTTGCTGATTTAGCGATTGATTTACCTACCTTGTTTAAAGATATTTGATTTATGAGAGGTGAATGATGTTTACACTTTTGATGAATCCCTGGCACAAGCAATTAACAGTACAAAATAACTTTCAACCCTTTCGTAACAAGACATTACTTTCTATTTTTTAACCTTTGGAGCAATAACAACATGAGCAAAATCATTGACATTAAGGCAAGAGAAATTTTAGATTCACGTGGTAATCCGACTGTCGAAGCCGATGTCGTTTTGGCATCCGGTGTGATTGGCAGTGCAATGGTGCCTTCCGGCGCATCAACAGGCGAGCGCGAAGCAATCGAATTGCGTGATGGCGATAAAGCCCGTTATTTGGGTAAAGGCGTATTGAATGCAGTTAATAACGTCAAAACTGAAATTCGTTCTGCTATTATCGGTATGGACGTGAACGATCAGGAAGATATTGATAACAAAATGATTGACCTGGACGGCACGGACACTAAAGCCCGTCTGGGTGCCAATGCGATGCTGGCAGTGTCGATGGCGGCAGCGCACGCAGCGGCAAAAGAAGCGGGTAAACCGTTGTATCGCCATTTGAATACTTCAGGCGAATTTCTCATGCCGGTGCCGATGATGAATATCATCAACGGCGGTTCCCATGCCGATAACAGCGTAGACTTGCAAGAATTCATGATTTTGCCGGTTGGAGCGCCGACTTTCCGTGAAGCGATTCGTTATGGCGCGGAAGTATTTCATAACCTGAGCAAAGTATTGAAGGCAAAAGGTTTGGCGACTACAGTGGGTGATGAAGGCGGTTTTGCACCCAATCTTTCTTCCAACGAAGAAGCCATCAGCGTTATTCTGCAAGCGATAGAACAGGCGGGTTACAAGGCGGGTGTGGATATTTACCTGGGGTTGGATGCGGCTGCATCTGAATATTATGCGGACGGTATTTATAATCTGGCATCAGAAAGCAAAACCTACAGCTCGGAACAAATGGCTGATTTCTTCGTCGATTGGGTTAATCGTTATCCGATTATCAGCATCGAAGATGGTTTTGATGAAAACGACTGGGCTGGTTGGAAACTGATGACCGAAACACTGGGCGGACGCATTCAGCTAGTCGGTGATGATTTATTTGTGACCAATCCGGCGATTCTGAAAAAAGGGATTGAAAAAAATATCGCCAATTCCATTCTGATCAAAGTGAATCAAATCGGCACACTGACCGAAACGCTGGCAGCGATCAACATGGCGCATAAAGCGTCTTATTCAGCGGTCGTTTCACATCGTTCAGGTGAAACCGAAGACACCACCATTGCTGATTTATCCGTCGCAACCGGCACCGGTCAAATTAAAACCGGTTCATTAAGCCGTTCCGACCGTGTCGCCAAATACAACCGCCTGATGAAAATTGAAGAAGAATTGGGCGGTTTGGCTAAATACGCAGGTCGTGGCGCATTCAGGATGCTTTAGAATTTTTTAGTATTAAGGCGAAAGGTGCAAGAGAAAAAGAATCTTGCGCTTTTAGCCTTATGCCCTTTACTTTAAATTATGAAAATTCTTCTTTCAATCATTATTCTGCTGGTTGTTCTGCTTCAATACCGCTTATGGTATGGCGATGGCGGTTTTGAAGAGATTAAAACCTATCAGGAGCGCCTCGATGTCCTTAAGGAGCAGGTAGAAGAAAAAAGAGAGCGTAATGAAGCGCTTTATGCTGAAGTAGAGGACTTGAGAAAAGGCCAGGAAGCACTGGAAGAACGAGCCAGAGATGAATTGGGCATGATTAAAGAAGGCGAGACGTTTTTTCAGGTTCTTGAGTGAAGTATTTAGTTATAGGCACAAGGCTAAAAGTGGAAAAAACACTTTTAGCCTTGTGCCTTTTCTTTTTCATAGTTTCTACGGAGATCCTGACTAAGGCACAAAATGAAGTAGTTAGCTATACTGATATCAATTATCCTAATTCATTTTATATATCATAAGCCTCGCCATCTGCATGAGCTATGAAGGAGAAAGACCGTGTCTAAAAGTAAGAAGTTTTTGTTAATGATATTGTCGATAATGCCGATCGCCGTTTTTATGATGTCTAAAACAGCGGCAGCGAATGCCTGGCCAACAATAGAGTCTTTGAATTTGGTTAAGGATGTGTGCGCCTCAGGATCAGCACAGTATCCGGAGCTTGTTCGCTTGCAGGATGACATATCAGAAGCAGGCAGTCTCAATGAAGCACGCGCACTGGCCCTTGCACCGACAACCGATGCAATTGATGCGCTCAGAAATGCCCGTTCTCTTATGCCTTTTAGCGAGGACCTGCGCCTGGCCGAAAGCCGGCTCAACGACGCACGTTCACGCATCGAAGATGCCGATACGCCAGATCAGGTTGCCGTTGAGTTTTCCGGAATGATGCTGGCTGGGCTCGATAATGACCGGGCCGCTCAAGTAAACGTGGGTAAGGTCGGATGCAATTACTCAACAGGAGAACTAATCGCCATCGTCGTCGGCTTGATCCTGGGCATTATCCCCGGGATTATCTTGCTCATCGTGCTCTGCTGACGAGCTTGCAAGGTGCAAAAATGTGACGTATTACGCAAACGTTTAATTGCTGCTTCCCAAGCAAAGACCCATGGAAATCCGGAAGATTTAAATTGATTTTTTAAAAAAACAATCCCCATCCTGAAAACACAGAGAATGTTATGAAATTGTTACTGATACTCAAGGAAGCATTGATCTTGTTCAAAAACCTGATGAATGACTTGAGAGGAAAACGAAGCCTGGTTTATTTGCTGATTCTTGCTGTTGCCGTGGCTATCGCTTCCGGTTTTATTCTTTATCTTCTCGATCCTAATATTCACTCACTGTTTGATGGAATATGGTCTGCCTGGGTTACAATGACTCATGTGGGTTTTGGCGACGTAGTACCGACTTCGTTTTTGGGGCGGTTGCTGTCGGCTACGCTGATTTTGTTCGGATTGACTCTGTTCTCGCTGTTTACAGCAATATTGTCAGTGACACTCATTGGCAAAAACATGGCCACATGGGGGCATAATGTGCGGCAAATCGAACAGGAGACCAGCCGTATCGAGACGGAAGAAAATCAGATTCTGCATGAGTTGGCCCGGTTACACGAACGCATGGAGGCGTTGGAAAAAAAGTTGTCCTCGGGTGCCGGGAAAGAAAGTTAATAATCGTATGAGTTCCTAATCTCTCGCTTCGCGAACACAGGATACTGAAACTTCCAAGGCCAAGTTTCCAATCAGGAGATTGGGAACTGGCAAATCATACTAAAGACGAAATATGCTTTTTTCATCTTCATTATATTTATGACCCATTCAACAAAATCCTGGGCTGTTGTTCCTGCTGCAGGTGTTGGCAAACGCATGAACGCAGACCGGCCCAAACAATATCTGAAACTTTCCGGTAAAACAGTCCTCGAGCATACATTATTACGTTTGCTAAATGCTGAGATTTTTGCCGCGATTGCAGTCGCAATCTCTGAAGAGGACCCTTACTGGCCAGAGCTTGAAGTTTCGACTCATGAAAAGATAATCACCGCAGCAGGCGGCAAGGAACGTGCGGATTCCGTGCTTTCAGCGTTAAAATCCATACGTACGTTAGCCTCGGATAATGATTGGGTGCTGGTGCATGATGCCGCCAGACCTTGTATCACGGCGACGGACATACATCATCTCATTAACTCGCTGGTAAATGATGAGGTAGGCGGGATTCTTGCCTTATCGTCGCACGACACCTTAAAAAATGTCCAGGGTAATCGTATTGTCGGCACATTGGACAGAAGCCATATCTGGCGCGCTTTAACGCCGCAAATGTTTCGTTATGGCCTGTTAAAAAACGCAATGGAAGCGGCAGAAGGCAATCCGGCCATAACCGATGAAGCCAGCGCTTTGGAATTACAAGGCTTGCAACCGAAAATCGTCGAAGGTCGCCCCGATAATATAAAAATTACCAGGCCCGAAGATTTGGCATTAGCACAATTTTATATGGAGCATCAAAATGATTAGAGTAGGGCAGGGCTATGATGTGCATCGTTTCAGCGAAGGCGATCATATTATTTTAGGCGGTGTAAAAATAGACCATGAACAAGGCCTGGAAGCGCATTCGGATGGCGATGTGGTGCTGCATGCGCTTTGTGACGCCTTATTGGGCGCTGCGGCTTTAGGCGATATAGGCAAGCATTTTCCTGATACTGATCCTGAATTTAAAGGGGCGGACAGCCGTGTATTATTGCGTCATGTTTATCGTATCTTGCAGGACAGGGGTTATCGGCTGGTGAATGCCGATATGACTATCATTGCCCAAGCCCCAAAAATGGCCCCTTATATCGCCACTATGTGCAGCAATATTGCCGATGATTTGAATGTGGCTATTGATTGTATTAATGTCAAAGCTACTACTACTGAAAAACTGGGATTTGAAGGGCGTAAAGAAGGCATTGCGGTACAAGCGATTGTCTTGATTGAAAAATAAAATAGGCACAAGGCGAAAGGTGCAAGGTAAAAGGAATTTCTGCATCACCCCAGGCGCATGGGAACTGAAGCGCTTAAGAATTTATGACAGTAATCACACAAACTCTTCAAATACCTGTTTGGCCTTACGTCTACGGCTTACCTTCAGGACAGGGTAAAATCCGCAGTTATCCCGAAGACTTTATCGTTAAGGAAAATCTTTCCTTTGAACCGTCGGGTGCAGGTGAACATGTCTTCTTGCAAATACAAAAGAACGGCGAGAATACCGACTATGCCGCCCGGCAATTGGCGAGATTCGCCAATGTCAAGCAGCGTGATATAGGTTTTGCCGGATTAAAAGACCGGCGCGCCGTCACTACGCAATGGTTCAGCGTCTGGTTACCCGGCAAAAAGGTTCCGGACTGGACGCAGTTTGAAACGGACAGCATGAAGGTATTGCAAACCGTGCGCCATGCCCGAAAATTAAAACGCGGCGTATTATCGGGCAACAGTTTTAAACTCATGATTCGTGACTGGCAAGGCGATAAAGACAAAACCGCCCGGCAATTGGAAGCTATAAACGCCAACGGCATTGCCAATTATTATGGTTCACAGCGTTTTGGTCATGAAGGCCAAAACGTTAATAAAGCGTTGGCGATGTTTCAGGGCGCGAAAGTTGGACGAGAACAGCGCAGTCTGTATTTATCAGCTGCACGCTCGTATCTATTCAATCAGATTTTAGCTTATCGGGTTACCCGGAAAAACTGGAATCAGCCTGTTGCGGGTGATACCTACATGTTCGATCTGTCGCATAGCTGCTTTAAAGCGGAGCAGCCGGATGCTGAAATTATCCGCCGGCTGGAGGCAAAAGAAATCCACCCGACCGGTGTATTATGGGGTAAAGGCAATGCCGATGCGCCGGGTATTGAACAAGCTGTTATCGATCATTATCCTGAACTGGCTCAGGGCCTGATCGCGTGTAACGTAGATAAAGATAGACGCGTATTACGGGTCAATGTACAGGATTTGCAATGGCAGTTTGTAAATGACAGTGTATTGGAACTTTGTTTTACTTTACCAGCGGGAAGTTATGCAACTGCTGTATTAAGAGAGATTATTGACATCGAATAGCATATATAGTTTATCTGGGTTAAACGGTTTACGCGGATCTCGCATTCGAAGTGAGTCTCTGTGTAAAGATATTCTAATACCTGGCCACTGAACTATCGCAAACGCAAGACCAGGCGTCAATACCGCCGGTTAAATTGGCAACGTTTTTAAACCCTGAATGGACAAGATAAGCGGCGGCTTGCTGGCTACGCATGCCATGATGGCAAATAACTACGATTTCCTGCTCCAAATCCAGTTCACTGAGTCTTTGTGGAATTTGATTAAGTGGAATCAATACGCTGCCGGCAATTCTGGCGTATTGAAATTCATCCGGTTCCCTGACATCCAGCAAAAATAGCTTTTCATTCTGTTGAATTATATTTTTTAATTCTGTTGCTGATAGTTGTTTTACTGACATTGTTAACCTTTATTTATAAATCGCTCCAGACGTTGTATGGCGATTGCCATTCTGCCTATGGATGTTGTGTAAGCGAAACGAATCATATGATGCGCTTCATGACTGCCAAAGTCTCTTCCCGGCGTTATCGCAATCGCTTCAGTTTCCAATAAATCCAGGGCGAATTTAAAGCTGTCATTGGTAAATTTGGCGCAATTGGCATAAATATAAAAAGCACCCTCCGGCTTGACGGGGATTTCAAAACCCAAACGCAATAAATTATCAAAAAGAAAATCCCGCCTGGCGGCAAATTCCAAACGTCTGCGCTCAAGCTCCCGCAGCGTATTATCATTAAAAGCGGCCAAGGCAGCATATTGCGAATGCGTGGAGGTGGCAAGAAAAATATTTTGCGCCAGTTTTTCAGTGGCGGCAATAAATTCCTCAGGCACAATTAACCAGCCTATGCGCCAGCCGGTCATGCCAAAGTATTTGGAAAAACTGTTGATGACAAAGACATCATCGCTAAACTTGAGCGCTGTAGCGGCATTTTGTCCATAAACCAGGCCGTGATAAATCTCATCCGAATAAAAGCACCCACCCAGGCCATTAACCGTCAGAATCGCCTGTTGTAATGCTTCCGGGGCAATAAGCGTGCCGGTAGGATTGGACGGGGACGCAATCAATGCGCCTTTGGTGGCCGGAGTCCAGTGCTGTTTGATGTGCGCGGCTGTAAGCTGGTAACTGCTGCTCGCATCAACAGGGATAGTTTTAGCCTTACCCTCAAAAAATTTAACAAAATTACTGTTGCACGGATAACAGGGATCAGCAAGTAACAACTCTTCCCCCGAATTTACACTGACGCCGAGAGCCAATAAAAACGCCCCGGAGGCTCCAGGCGTTACAAAAATTCGCTCTTTGGCGACACTGATGCCATACCGCTGCCGATAAAATGCGGCTATTTTTTCTCGCAATTCCGGCAATCCGGCGGCAGGCGTATATTTAACTGCACCGGTTAGAAGATGTTTAATGCCTGCATCGATGACAGTTTCAGGCGTAGCAAAATCAGGTTCCCCGATTTCCATGTGAATGACATCTTTTCCTTGCGCCTCCAATTGCCTAGCACGATGCAGTAATTCCATGACATAAAAGGGGGTAATACCCTGGATTCTCTGTGCCAGCCGTCCGCTCATAATCGCTTATACTCATTAAAAAAAGGAAATCATACCAATAATACTTGCTAAGGGGTTACTATTCTGCTACAAATGCGCGGTTATTTAATCTTGTCTTAGGAGTTAATGGATGACCGATAGTGTTAAATCAGGTGCCTCACCTTTCAGTTTTAAGCCTTACGAAGAAAAGGAAGGCGAAGAATATATGAATGAGGCTCAATTAAAACATTTTGAGAGAATTCTAAGAAATTGGAAAGCCGAATTAATGCATGAAGTAGACCGCACGGTACACCACATGCAGGATGATGCCGCAAATTTTCCCGATCCTAACGATCGGGCAACCCAGGAATCAGAATTCAGTCTGGAATTAAGAACCCGTGATCGTGAACGCAGGCTTATCAAAAAAATTGATGATTCCCTTAAGGAAATTGAATCGGGTAATTATGGATTTTGTGAGTCATGCGGCATTGATATAGGCATACGCCGTTTGGAAGCCAGACCCACTGCCACTTTGTGCATCGACTGTAAAACACTCGATGAAATTCGAGAAAAACAAATGGGCTAAATAAATTTGCCGGTCTGGATAAACAAGTCTTACATTGGCCGGTTTGCACCTTCGCCTACCGGTCCTTTGCACCTTGGTTCACTCTATACAGCACTTGCCAGTTTTCTTCAGGCTCGTTCACGCCATGGCAAATGGCTGTTGCGTATTGATGACCTTGACACTCCAAGGAATATAAAAGGTTCAGCCGATAGCATTTTAAAAACGCTGGATGCCTTTGGTCTGCATTGGGACGACAGTGTTGTTTATCAAAGTCAACATCTCGGCATTTATGACGAAATTCTTGATAAACTGGCAAAAAATAAACTTGTTTACCCTTGCTCATGCAGTCGAAAAACACTGACTGCCATTTATTCGGGTCTATGTCGAAATAAGCAGTCACCGCGCAACAGTCCTTATTCTTTACGCATTAAAACAGATGAGCGCATTATTTCCTTTGATGATGAGTTACAAGGTTTAATTTCCCATAATCTGGCCTTACAACATGGCGATTTTATTTTGAAAAGGAAGGACCGGATTATTGCCTATCAATTTGCTGTTGTTATTGATGATGATCGACAACAGGTCAATCACATAGTGCGCGGCTTTGATTTGCTGGAATCAACCCCCAGGCAAATTTATTTGCAGAAAACGCTGGGGATTGCTACTCCCGGCTATATGCATGTCCCTGTTATTATTGATGAACAAGGCTATAAACTCAGTAAACAAACCCGTGCAACAGCGGTTGATGTAAGAACGCCTGAAGCTGTAATCTTTGGCTTGCTTAAATTATTAAAGCAAAATCCGCCGCGCGAACTTCAACACGCTCCGTCAACAGAGCAGCTTAACTGGGCTATTGATCATTGGGATCCAGCCCTGTTAAAAAATTCCCGGGCAATAAGCTCAGGATTTCAGTAGCCACTTGTCTCTTGAGGACAGAACCGGTGCTCTTTACGATGTACTTTTTTTTTCAGAATCAAGGCATCACGGTAAATAAACGCTCCATCTCATTCCGCCCAGCATGATGCTCGTGCCCCCTTCCAGCTGGCCGCCCAGCAATCCTATTAATTCATAAACGACGGCCATGCCAATACCATGCCCATGAATATTTTCATCGGCACGAATCCCTCTTTTTAAAATAGCATTAAACTTTCCCACGGGAATTCCCGGTCCGTCATCTTCAATCTGTAACAGCACTGAAAAATTACGCCTGTTTTTACGCTGATTGAGAGCAATACTGACCTTGACGCTGTGCTGACACCACTTGCAGGCGTTATCCATCAAATTTCCGACTATTTCATACAGGTCGCCTTCTTCACAATAAATCGGGCATTGTTCAGGTACGGATATTTCGAATTTAATTTTTTTATCAATATAAACCTTGTTAAGCGTTGCACAAATTTTTTTGACAACGATGGCTATATCGACTGTTTTGATTGATATAGGCTCACCTTTGGCAGCTGCGCGCTGTAATTGATATTCAACGATTTCATTCATACGTGTAATCTGTTCCTGTACCGTCACTTTATTTTCATTGAAAGATTCGACACAACCTCGCAGGATCGCAAGCGGCGTTTTTAAACTGTGTGCCAAATTAGCCAGGTTATTGCGATAACGCTCCAAATGCGCCCGCTCATGGGTGATGAAGGCATTAATATTGCCTGCCAGACTTTCCAGTTCCCTTGCATAGTGACCATCCAAATGGTTTTTTTTACCTTGTTCTATCGCCTCAAGGTCTTTTACGATGCTCCACAGCGGTTTTAGGCTCCAGCGGAATACTATAAATTGAATAACAACCAAAACTATCCCGATAGCCACTAGCCATGACCTCAAGGTTTCCTGGAGCTGTTCCACCTGGCTACTGACAAACCGGGCGTCCTCGGCCACAGTAAAGATATATTCACGTTCTATACCCGCTGCATTTTGCCAGAGAACATCATAATGCAGGACATAACGATCACGCTTATCGAGCACAAATGCCGAATTGCCAGCGCTAAACTCAGGGGGAATAATCAAATCCAGTCCTATAGCCGAAGGCGAGCGCCAAACCAGTTTGTTTTTTTTGGCTTGCAGTATAAAGCCATAAAGGCCGGAACCCGGATTTTCAAATCGTGGTTCGTGCAAACTGGAAGGCATGATTAATTCGCCCGAATTATTCAGTTTAGCGGCTGACAAGAGTGAGTAGACTTGTATCTGCAATCTTTCCTTTAAGGCCTGTTCTGCACTTTCACGAAAGCCTTGTTCAAGAACAATGGCAACAAGCGCGAAGAAAACAGCAAGCACCAAACCTTCAGCAACCAATAATCGAAAGCTTAGCGATTTAGCGCGCATTCAAGGCCTTAAGATGGGTAACTAATGGGGTAGAGTCGCGATATCTCGTGACTCAAAAAGCGTTAAGGATCAAGAGGGATCAACAGGTATCCGGTAGCCCCGTCCGCGCAATGTTTCAATAGGTTTGCGGGTGCCGTCAGGGTCAAGTTTTTTTCTCAAGCGGCCGATAAAAACCTCGATAACATTACTGTCACGATCAAAGTCTTCATCATAGATGTGTGCCGTCAACACGGATTTTGAAATCAATTCACCTTTACGAAACATCAAATATTCCAGCACCTTGTATTCGTAAGCTGTTAATTCCAGCTTTACGCCTGAAACCGAAACCTCCTGCGCCACAGTATCCAGTTCAATATTGTCATGGGTCAATATCGGATGCGCTTGCCCGGCTGATCGTCTGATCAAGGCGTTAAGTCGGGCGAGCAACTCTTCATAATGAAAAGGTTTTACCAGATAATCATCAGCCCCTGCTTCCAGCCCTTCCACTTTTTCTTGCCAACGACTCCGGGCTGTTAATATTAAAATGGGTATGCTCACCTTGTCTTTGCGCAAGCGTTTAATAAGTTCAATGCCTGAAAAATCGGGAAGACCAATATCAATAACGGCTGCATCAACCGGATACTCCTTGCCCATGTAATAGCCATCGGCTCCGGTATTAGCTGTGTCAACAGCAAAACCCTTATCCGCTAGATACTTATGTATTTGTTCACAGAGTGTGTTTTCATCTTCAACGACAAGAATACGCATGGTTGCTCCGATAGTATTAGCGGTTAATTAATTCGCCGGTTTCAGCGTCGATTATATAGTGCTGGAGATGTCCATCAGGCGTTAAAACCTTAATCACATGAACTTCTCTGTTATCGATCAGTTCGGTTTCAGCGCCGAGCACTCTGTTGTCATCATCTTTGAAAATCTGTTTTGTGGCCTGATCCAGACTGATGCGAATGTTGTTTGGCGCATTATCATCTGTTGCAAGGCAGCTGTTGGAAAACAAAAATACAAGAAGGGCCGCGATTTTTCGCGAATCTACTTTAGTCAAGCTTTTCATCGGAAATTTAAGGATTAGGTTCATCTTTTTACCATTCATGGAAGTACTGTCCCGGTACTTTCCAATATCAACAATAGTCAAGCATAAAGGATTGTAACTTAATAGCAGCTTAACGAAGACATGACCACCTCATTTTATTAAATTAATTTATTGTTATTGCTGGAAGCGCAGATTTATCCACACCCAAATATACGAAAAATTCTTAACCTAAGGTAGCGACTCTGATCTATAAATACTGTGGGTATCAATGGAAGGACAGTCGCTGTTCAATCTATCAAGGCGTCAGAATGGTGTTTTGTGGGGGTTTGCTGTTGTCGGTTTCCGGATAGTCCAACGTGTAATGTAATCCTCTGCTTTCTTTTCGTTGTTGAGCGCAGCGTATGATTAACTCGGCGACAATGACCAGATTGCGTAATTCCAGCAAGTCACTGGTAACACGAAAATGACTGTAGTATTCGGTTATTTCCTTCTTGAGTAATTCCACGCGGCTCATAGCCCGGCTTAGGCGCTTGTCAGTCCTGACAATGCCAACGTAATCCCACATAAAATGCCGCAGTTCGTTCCAGTTATGAGACACGACAACTTCTTCATCTGAATCGATGACTTTTGACTCATCCCAGTCCGGGATTTTGGGGACAGCGGGGATAAAGGCAATTTTTTGCAAAATATCTTCGCTGGCCCGGTCTGCAAACACCAGACATTCCAGTAATGAGTTGCTGGCCATGCGGTTAGCCCCATGCAGACCGGTGCTGGCAACTTCCCCTATGGCATAAAGATTGGCAATATCCGTGCGTGCATAACTGTCTGTTAAAACACCGCCGCAGGTATAATGTGCCGCGGGGACCACAGGGATAGGTTGTTTGGTAATATCAATATCAAATTTAAGACACTTCCGGTAAATAGTAGGAAAGTGTTCACGGATGAAGGACTCGGATTTATGACTAATATCAAGATAGACACAATCTATGCCGCGTTTTTTTATTTCATGATCGATGGCTCTGGCGACAATATCCCTGGGGGCCAATTCCGCTCTCGGGTCAAAATGCTGCATAAAAGGTGAACCATCCGGCAGTATTAGCTTGCCGCCTTCGCCTCTTACCGCTTCGCTGATAAGAAAAGACTGAGCGTGTGGATGATACAAACAGGTGGGGTGGAACTGCATAAATTCCATATTGCTGATACGGCATCCTGCGCGCCATGCCAGGGCAATGCCGTCACCCGTTGCACTTTGCGGATTGGTGCTGTACAGGTAAACCTTGCTGGCGCCCCCGGTTGCCAAAACGACAACGCGCGCTGCTATGGTTTTAACCCGTTGTTTCCTCGTGTCTAAAACATAGGATCCAACAACCCGTTTTCCATAACGATCGGGGGATTGAGTGGTGATTAATTCGATGACATTATGATATTCGAATAATTCGATGTTGGAATGTTCCTGAGCACGTTCGATAAGGGATAGTGATACCGCCTTGCCTGTTGCATCCGCAGTATGCACAATACGACGGTGAGAATGTCCGCCTTCCCGGTTTAAATGCAATTTTATTTCGCCGGATTCGGTTTGTTCTTCAGTAAAAGCAACGCCCTGTTTGCGCAGCCAATCTATCGAGCTTTTGCCATGGGTAACGGTAAGTCTTACAATTTCAGGGTTACAGAGTCCTCCGCCGGCATCCAGCGTATCTTCAATATGCGATTCAATGGAATCGCCGGCATCAAAAACGGCGGATATGCCGCCTTGAGCATAGTAGGTGCTACCTGCTGTCAAGGCGAATTTTGATAAAACAGCAACGCGCATTGAATGATCAGCGAGTTTAAGCGCTAAACTCAGTCCGGCGCCGCCACTGCCAATGATGAGTACATCATATTTTCTTGAATAAGGCATAAAGCTGGTCACAGGCCTACTGGGCGCAAAGAATGAAAAAGTTTCATGAAATAAGTTATGGTTGTGGCTTAGTTATCATTGTTTAGGGATAATAACGCTTTTTATCGTGATAGCACAATTTTTGTATCATATAGAACTTTATGCGATTTTGTATGTCCATTTGAACATTAAAGAGCAATAGTGAGCAGTCATACCAAGTACAGCGAACAGCTAGACGAAGATCTTGTGTTGCGGGTGCAACAGGGCGATAAATCCGCTTTCGATCTTTTGGTGATTAAATATCAGCACAAGATTGTCCAATTGGTGAATCGCTATATCAAAGATCCAAGCGAGGCTCAGGATGTAGCTCAGGAAGCTTTTATTAAAGCCTATCGGGCACTGGGTAATTTCAGAGGCGACTCTGCTTTTTATACCTGGCTGTATCGTATTGCTATTAATACGGCAAAAAACTACCTGGTATCACGGTCAAGAAGAAGTTCTGATTATCAGGTGGATGTACAGGATGCAGAAGCCGTTGAAAATGCACCTCAGTTGCAGGGTATGGAAACACCCGAGAGGCTGTTATTAAATCAGGAAATAGTTGACACAATTAAGACAGCAATTGACAAGTTGCCTGAAGAAATGCGCATAGCAATTATGTTGCGTGAATTTGAGGGTATGAGCTATGAAGAAATTGCTCAAGCAATGGATTGTCCTGTTGGTACGGTACGGTCACGCATTTTTAGAGCGCGTGAGGCGATCGATAATAAATTAAACCCCTTGTTAGAACACGGTGATTTTTGATGCCAGAAGATTTAAATCAAAAAATATCTCAATTTCTTGATAATGAACTAGATCATGTCCACGCATTGAATTTATTGAAAAAAATGCAGCCTCAAACTGAATTGCAAGATATATTGCATCGTTATGAAGCTATTAGTAATGCAATTAAAACGGATTTTTTTTTATTAACCAAATCTGATTTTTCAATAAAAATACGTCAACAAATCCAGCAAGAAGCTGTTTATTTGTTGCCTCAACAAAAGCCAGCCAAACGGCGTCATAAAGTGATTGCTTTGGCTGCTTCTATCGTCATTGTTGCCGTGATAGCAGAGCGCGGCATAAATAATCAGGCTGATCAGCTTATTAACGCGGCATCAACACAACAGGTGGCTCAACACCAGGCACAAAAACCCGTTGCTTATGAACATCAGGCTGATGAACTTCCACTCAATACCCGCATCAATGAATATCTTCAGGCTCACAACAGCAGTGTTTATACCAATGGCGAGGCTAATTTTCAGACTTTTGCCAGAGTAACGGCTTATAGCCAGAAATGACTGTGGTTAAACTTTTTTTTGTTGCACTGCTCGCGTCAATAGGGCAAGTCCTGGCAGATGAGCCTGAGATAGATGCCCGGCAAGCATTAATGAAAATGACGCATGCAATGGAAGTCCTGAATTATAAGGGCACGGTTGCATTTTTAAGAAATGGCAAGCTGGAACCGATGAAATACGTCCATGCGGCCAAAAAAGGCGTCGAACAGGAGCGGCTGTCGTCGCTAAACTCCCCGATGCGTGAAATTATCAGAGACTCGGATAAAGTAAGCTGTTTATATAAGGAAACACAACAAATTGTTGTCGATCATCGGCCTTTTGAACATTCCTTTCTGGTTGATATTCCCAGGAACCTGGATAAGTTGGGAGCAATCTATCAATTTGAGATAGTGGGCGAGGAGGATGTTGCGATGTTGCCTAGCTACGTCGTTGCCATCCAACCCAAAGATAATTTCAGGTATTTCAGGAAACTATGGATAGAAAAACAAAACTTTTTGCCCCTTAAAGTTGTAGTTTACGATAATTCAGGCGTAATCCAGGAACAGGTTGTTTTCACCGAGATTGAAGTTAAAGATGCGTTGCCTTTTGCCGATCTGAAATTTTCAGACACTGCCCCTCCGGTGCAGCATATCCACCAACCACAGACTCACTCATCAGATCAGGCAGCCTTTGTTGTAACCAATATTCCACTGGGTTTCCGGGAAATATTTTTTACTCGTAGACCTATGCATAATACCAGGCAACTGGTTGATCACCTGTTGTTAAGTGATGGTTTTACTTCAGTTTCAGTTTATATGGAAAATAAAAGTGCAGCGATGCAAGCAGGTCTTCAATCAGCCGGTGCAGTGAATTCCTTTAGCCGAACAATAGGTGATTCCCAGCTTACAGTAATGGGTGAAGTGCCGCCAGAAACCGTCAAATTTATTGCAGAAGGTATCAAGCTTAAGGGTTTGAAGGATTGAAAAAGAATTACAGTATGCAATTTTAAACCGCGAATCCGGTGGTAAGTCCCGATAGAAACTGCAAGACGAAAGACAAAAAAGTGCGTGACCTGTGCACCTCGTGTTTTTTAAGACTTACTTAAGTGGATGTGGTTAAAGTGAATAATCGTAACATAACAGTTTTATCAATGATAAGGAACGGAGTTTTTATGCTCAAAAAGTTTGCTTGGTGTGTTTTTATAATCGTGTTGTTTAATCAAAATGTTTTGGCGCAATTGCCTGATTTTACCGAGATGGTAAAGGTTAATGGTGTGGCGGTGGTCAACATCAGTACTACCCAAAAGGCCAAGCCCGAAACAACTGAAGGCGCACAGAAAGAACTTCCCATGCCTGAAGGAATGCCTCCTGAAATGGAGGAGTTATTCAAGCATTTCTTCAATAATCCTGATGGTGGTGGCTACGGGGGTGGAGATACGCAGTCACTCGGTTCCGGGTTTATTATTTCCAAAGATGGCTATATATTAACTAATTACCATGTCGTAAAAGATGCTGATGAAATCATTGTCAAATTCTCTGACAGGCGCGAATTGGTAGCCAAACTCATCGGCTCCGATGCGCGTACCGATGTTGCACTATTAAAAGTGGATGCCACTGATTTACCTGCAGTCACTATTGGTAATCCCAGCCAACTCCAGGTAGGCGAGTGGGTTTTGGCTATAGGCTCACCGTTTGGCTTTGAACAATCAGTAACGGCAGGTATAGTCAGTGCTAAAGGACGCAGTTTGCCTGGAGGCAATTATGTGCCGTTCATACAGACGGATGTGGCGATTAATCCCGGCAATTCAGGTGGGCCATTGTTCAATTTGGACGGCAAGGTTGTCGGTATAAATTCCCAGATTTATAGCCGATCTGGTGGATTTATGGGGCTTTCTTTCGCTATTCCGATGGATGTAGTGATGAATGTTGTTGAGCAAATAAAAGCGACCGGTAAAGCTGCGCATGGCTGGTTAGGTGTGCAGATTCAGGATGTAACCCGGGAATTGGCTGAATCATTCGGCATGAAAACACCTATGGGTGCATTAGTTTCTAAAATAGTTCCTGGCAGCCCTGCAGAAAAAGCAGAATTGCAGATTGGTGACATTATCACCGAGTTTAATGGTCAACCGATTGAAACATCTGGTGATTTACCTCCTATGGTAGGTATGACCCCCATCAATGATAAAGCCACGCTAAAAATTATCAGACAAGGTGAGGAGAAAACTTTAAGCTTCAAAATAGGACTTTTGCCCGAACAGGAGGAAAAAGTAGCCGAGGTCAAAACCGGGAAAAGCAAACCCGCCAATAGGCTGGGTATTGATGTCATTGATCTAACGGCAGAGCAAAGAGAATCGTTGCAGGTTATTAAGGGTGGTGTGTTAGTTCAAAATGTTGCCAATGGCGCTGCCAAAAATGCGGGTATCCAACCTGGTGATGTAATTTTACGCATTCATAATGATATTATTCGTAATGTTGCTGATTTTAATAAGGTAGCCAAAAATCTCCCGGTCGGCAAATCGGTCGCTGTTTTAATTCAGCGGCGCGGTAGCCCGGCCTTTTTGGCGCTCAAACTGGATAAATAGTCTGAACAGTTATACTTGAAGTCATAATTAAGGAATTTTAAGTTCAGGGAGTTTTTATCCCTCCCCGGCTCAGGATACCGTTCATGCTTCGCATTTGTTCAAAGGATTACGAAAAATAATTTTTAGCACGGTAGGACAAATTAGGACTGCATGGATGCAGGCGGCGGCATTTTGCAACACTTTTTGGGCTTCGATAGTTTGGGTTAACGAAAATATGTGCCGGACTATCAAGGTAGAACAGCCAGTTACCCAACTGCCCCTTCATAGATCCCGGTGTGCGGAATTACCGCACCGGGTTCTTCAAAACCGCTCGTTTTGCACACGGCATTTCCTTGATTCCTGGAAAGCATGAATTATGCGTGGTTTGGCTATTTCAAAACTCTTGACCAGTTCTTTGAACCCTTTCCAATTGTAGCTTTTGCGCCGACTGCGCTCATTAATCCCCCTTGAAAAACAGTTCTTTAACCTGATACACAAAGCTGTTGACGCTTTGAAAGCTTCCCGTCACCCCGTAGTAGTTATAATAGCCGAGCAATTTTCAATTCAATTTTGCAAAGAGTATTTTCTTCGGCAAACCACTGTGTTTCTGAAACCATGTTTTAATCTTCATACGCGATCGCATCAAGTTTATCCACACCGGCACTTGCTCTTCGATTGATAACATCCCGACACCAAAACAAGAATCCAGCCGTCAACACGCCAAACACCCTCTGTGTCAATATACCTGAGACACCGACCCATGCTTTAATTAGGGAACATTTTCGGAGACAAGCTCATGACCGACACAACTGCACAATCTATTTCTCAGGCCGCGCCGCCGAACGCGGAGGAC